>NZ_JBHVRK010000012.1:218726-258435 GCF_042885845.1 Kitasatospora sp. NPDC058032
CCCCTTCACCCCCCCACCCCGCAAACCCCTACAAATTTCAGTCGGGGGGGCTGGTTTTTTTTTATAACCCCCCGGCACTGGGCCGCCCGGGCCGGGGGCCGGGACGTCCATGTCCGATTCCCGCCGGGACGCGGGCGGCAACCGGTGTTTGACTGCGCCCATGACCACCACGCACCTGGACAACGCCGGCCTCTTCCGCTCCCTGCACACCGCACGCGCACCCCTGGCCCTCGCCAACGCCTGGGACGTCGCGAGCGCCCGCGTCATCGAGGCCGCGGGCGCCCCGGCGATCGCCACGACCAGCGCCGGTGTCGCCTGGTCGCTGGGTTCCCCGGACGGTGATGTCCTCGCCCGCGACCGGGCGTTGGAGCTGATCGGCCGGATCGCCGCCGCCGTCGCCGTCCCGGTGACCGCGGACATCGAGGGCGGGTACGGGACGGACGCCGCCGGCGTGGGCGAGACGGTGGCCGCGGTGCTCGCGGCCGGCGCCGTCGGCGTCAACATCGAGGACGGCACCCGGCCGCCGGCGGAACTCGCGAGGCGGCTGGCCGCGGCCCGGCGGAGCGCCGACCGGGCAGGCTCGGACCTGTTCCTCAACGCCCGTGTCGACACCTTCCTGTTCGGGCTCGGCGCCCCGGAGACCCGGCTGGAGGAAACCCTGACCCGGGCACGCATGTACGTCGATGCGGGCGCGGACGGCGTCTTCGTCCCCGGCGTCACCGACACCGCCACCATCACGGCACTGGCCGGGGCCGTCCCCGTCCCACTGAACGTCATGGCCGGTCCGGGCGCTCCGACCGTTGCCGAACTCGGCGCCCTCGGCGTGGCCCGCGTCAGTCTCGGCTCGGGCGTGGCGCAGGCCGCCTACGCCGCTGCCCGGCGCGCCGCGCAGGAGCTGCTCGGCACCGGCGGCTACGACTCCCTCACCCAGGCCATGGCCTTCCCGGAGCTCGACGCGCTGTTCTCCGCGCCCTACCCCCGCCACTGACCCCCGAGCCCGGTCGCCGCCGGTGACCACGGAGGGACCGGGGCGCGATGGCCTCCGGGGTCCGGTCCATGGTGGGCGCAGCGCCGACCCGGGGCCGGACCGGCCGCCATCGGCGGCTCGATCCGGCCCCGGGTCGTTTCCGTGATCGCGGACCGGACGCGCACGACACCTCCGGCCGACCGGTCACGGAGCAGGCCGGGAAGGCGTGCCCTCGTCAGAGGGAGGCGAGGTCCAGGACCCGGTCGGCCGCCTTCTCCACGGCCGGGTCATGGGTGGCGACGACGGTGATGCAGCCGTGGCGGTGGGTGGTGTCGGCGAGGAGGGCGGCCAGGGCGGCGGCCCGGGGGCGGTCGACGGCGGCCGTGGGTTCGTCGACGAGGAGCAGGGCGGGCTCCAGCAGCAGCGCGCGGGCGATGGCGATGCGCTGGCGTTCGCCGCCGGAGAGGGTGTCGGCGCGGTGCCGCAGGCGGTGTTCGAGGCCGACGTCCGCGAGGAGTTGGCGAGCACGCTCGCGCACGGTGCGGACCGGTCGTCCGGCGACCGACGCGGCGGCGAGCAGCTGCTCGTGGGCGGTGAGGCCGGTGAGCAGGTTGCCGCTCTGGAAGCGGCGGCGAGCAGCTGCTCGTGGGCGGTGAGGCCGGTGAGCAGGTTGCCGCTCTGGAAGACGTAGCCGATCCGTTCACGGCGGAGCCGGGCGCGGGCGGAGGGGGTGAGCGCGGCGAGGTCGGCGCCGTCGAGGAGGACCTGGCCGGTGTCGGGCCGCAGGAGGGCGCCGGCGACGGCGAGGAGGGTCGACTTGCCGGAGCCGGAGGGGCCGACGAGCGCGGTGAGCCGGCCGGCCGGGAAGTCGGCGTTCAGTGCGCGCAGCGGGGTGGTGCGGGAGTCGCCGCGGCCGAGGGTGACGGTGATGTCGTGGAGGTTCAGGCTCATCGTCCGGCTCCGAGCATGGTCATGGGGTCGACGGTGGCGACACGGCGCAGGGTGACGGCGGCGCCGGCCAGGGCGGTGAGGATGACACTGGCCATGGTGGCGGCGAGGGCGGTGGCGGGGAGGCTGAAGGGGACCTTGGAGCCGACGAGCAGGCCGACGGCGCCGGCGAGGGCCGCTCCGGCGAGGGCGCCGGCCGTGACGACGACGGCGGCCTGGCCGAGGGTGTGGGCGAGCAGGCGGCGCCGGGAGGCGCCCATGGCGCGCAGCAGGGCGAGCTCGGGTTGGCGCTGGACGGTCCACACGGCGAAGAAGGCGCCGACGACGAGCGGGGCGATGACGTAGAGGAAGGCCTGGATGGAGGTCATGGTGACGCGTTCGCCGGTGTAGCCGGGGGCGGCGGGGTAGGCGGCTTCGACGGTCAGGGTGCGGGTGCGCAGGTCCCGGTCGGCGGCCGCGAGGTCGACGCCGGGGTCCGCCTGCAGAGCCACGGCCGTGTACTGGCCGGGGAGTCGGTCGACGGAAGGGCCGGAGGCCGGTGCGCCGGAGGCCGGTGCGCCGGGGGCGGTGAAGCGGATGCGCTGCCAGGTGGCGATGGGCAGGTAGGCCGCGGCGACGTGTCCGTAGGAGGAGCGGGCGGTCGTGCCCGTGACGGTGAGGGTGATGCCGAGGCGGTCGACGGTGAGGGTGTCCCCGGGGCGCACGCCCTGGTCGGCGAGCCGGCGGGAGACGACGACGGTGTCGGGCCGCTCCAGGCTGCCGGGGGCGGGGTCCAGGAAGGAGCCGGGTTCGACGCCGAAGGCGGCGAAGTCGACCTCGACGCCGCTCCCGGTGGTGCCGCGGGTGATGGTGGTGCCGAGGGGGGTGGCGCGGACGCCGGGGCGGGCACGCCAGCCGTCGAGGGCGGTGTCGTCGACGAGGCTGCGGGCGAACTGGTCGGTGGAGGTGCCGGGGGCGAAGGCGAGGTGGGTGGCGGGCAGGCGGCGCAGGGCGGAGACGGTGTCGTCGCCGAGGCCGGTGGTGAAGCCGGAGACCACGCCGACCAGGGCGGCGACGAGGACGACGACGCTGCCCATGAGGAGGAAACGGCCGCGGGCCGCTTTCAGTTCGAGCAGAGCGAGGAGCACGGAGGCGCCCTTTCTTCTATCTTGGGGACAAGGCGTCCCCAAGATAGAAGATGGCGACGCTTCGTCCCCAAGCGGGGGTGGCTTCCCCATCGGGCCGGGTCCCGGCCCGGGCCGACGGCGGCCTCCCGGGCGGGCTCCTTAGACTGGCCTCCATGCCCAGGATCAGTGCCGCCACCGTCGCCGACCACCGCGCGCAGCAACGTGCCGCGCTGGTGGTCGCCGCGCGCGAGCTGCTGGAGGAGGGCGACGCCGCCGCGGTGACCTTCGGCGCGGTGGCCGCGCGCCTGGGGCTGGCCCGCAACAGCGTCTACAAGTACTTCGCCGACCGCGGCGAGCTCTTGGAGGCGGTGGTGCGCGAGGTCACCCCACGCTGGACCGAACGCATCCACGCCGAGATGGCCGCCGCCCCGCCCGCCCCGGCCGAGCAGGTCGCCGCGTACGTGCGGGCGCAGCTGGCGCTGGTGCGCGACGGCGAACACCGCATCGCCCGGGCCCTGGCCCGCGACCGGGACGCGGCGGCCCTGCGGCGCGGCGCGGCCGAGGCGCATGCCGAGATCCTGCGGCCACTGACCGAGGCGCTCGCCGCGCTGGGCGACCCGGATCCGGTGCGGACGGCACGCCTGCTGCAGGGGCTGGTGAACGCGGCGGCCGAGCTGATCGAGTCGGGTGACCCGTACGAGGCGGTGGCGCGGCGCGCCGTCCGCCTCGCGGCGGGGGCCGCGGCCGCCCTCGGGGACGGCTGACCGTCCGACGGCCGCGAAGTGCGCCGGGGGGAACGGGCCGCCGGCATCACACCCCGTGACGTCCGGCGCGGGTTCCGTGGCCCGCCCCGTCCCCGGCGGACGGGGCGGGCGCGTACGGGCGGGGTCAGGTGAGCATGGGGATCAGGCCGATGGCGAAGACCGCGTAGAAGCCGGCGGCGACGGTCAGCCGCGCCGGGGTGAGCCGGTGGGCGCGCATGGTCAGCAGGAGGTAGACGATCGCGGCCATGGTCACGAGGCCGGACCACAGCAGCGGACCGTCGAAGTGCCACTTGGTGAACAGCAGGCCGATGCCGCTGGGGACGGTGGCCTGGATCATCATCGCGCCGGAGATGTTGGCGAGCGCCAGCCTGACCTTGCCCTGGCGGACCCAGATGATCGCGTTCATGATCTCGGGCAGTTCGGTGGCGATCGGGGAGAGCAGCAGGGCGGTGACGGTGGCGGACAGGCCGAGCATCGGGCCGATGACGTCGAGTTGGGCGACGAAGTAGTGAGCGGCGATGAAGATCACCACGAGGGTGGCCAGGGTCTGGACGACGACCGCCCAGGTGTCCGGCGAGTCCTTCTTCGGCTGGATCTTCAGCGCCTCCAGCTCCTCCTCGTCCCCGTCATCGCCGTCGGCGGCCTCGTCGGCCCGGCTGGCGCGGATCTCGCGCCAGAAGTACACGGCGTAGGCGGCGAAGAACAGCACGCCCAGGGCAGGCTTGAACGCGAACGCGACCAGGCCGAGCGACACCTTCACGAAGAAGATCGGCAGGAACCACTTCTGGTCCTTCGCCAGGCGCCGCATGTCCTTCTCCGTGCCCAGCGCCTGCGAGGCGGGCGGGACGGTGACGCCGGCGGCCAGGGCCGAGGCGCGGTCGCGGCGGCGCTTGACCAACAGCGCCGCTCCGGTGACGCCGTAGGCGACGGTCGCCAGCGCGAGGGGGCCGCCCATCGCGGCGCCCACGCCGATGTTCTTCGCCTCCTCGGTGCCTCCGGTGGTCACCGCGACCAGGGTGACCACCGATTCGGGCAGAGCGGTGCCGAAGGCGGCCAGGATCGTGCCGACCGCCATCTTTCCCACGTTGAGGCGCTCGCCCAGCCACTCCACCGCGTTGACGAACCACTCGCACGAGAGGTAGATCGCCACCGCGCACACGATGAGCAAAACGAAATGGATCACGAAACTCGTCAGGCCTTCCCGCACCGGCGGGAACCCGAAGGGCGAGCGGCACGGGGGCAGCACGACTCCGGCCCCGCCGACGCGCACAGTCGTCGACAACGGGCCGAAGGTCTCGCCCGCCCACCACCATCGCCGACGGCGGGCCCGGCCACCGGGAACCCGGCAACGGGCTCCAGCGTGTCGACGACCGGTTCGCGGGGCTACTCCCCTTCGCAGCCGCCGATCATACCGTCGGCCGCCCCCACCGGAACCACCGGCATCCGGCATCCGTCACCACGGCTTCACGGGGCCGCGTCCTCTCCGCGACGGCCACCGCCCCGGCCGGCCCGGACCTGGTGAACCGGCTGTCCGCGGAATCGGGCGCCGACGACGCCGACAGCCCGGACATCCGTCGGCTGAAGCCGTCAGCGGCGGGGGAAGTGCCGTGGTGTGCGGACCGGCCCGGGGCCCGGCCCTCCGGGTGGGAGGGGCGGGCCCCGGGCGGGTTCGGTGGTGTGGTCGGTCAGGGGGTGCGGGGCCGCTGCGGCGCGGGACGTCCGGTCATGCGCTGTGGGTAGGAAGCCGGAGTTCGCCGGGGGCGGTGGCGTGCCGGCGGGCGGCGAGCACCTTGGCCGTGAGGGCGTAGCCGGCTCCGCTGGCGAGTGCCACGAGGGGGATCGGGAGGATCGTGTCGGGCAGGGCGAGGAAGGCGAGGGCGCCGAGGGCGGACCAGGCGAGGGCCGGGATGTTCACGCCGGCGGTGTAGCGGTAGGGGCCGTGGGGGTCGAAGAGGGCCGGTACGTCGATGCGGCCGCGCTTGATGACGAGGTAGTCGGCGAGGAGGACGCCGACGACGGGGGCGAAGACGTTGCCCATCGCCGACATGAAGTCGCTGAACCCGTCGATGAGCGCGGGGAAGGCGGCCAGTGTCGATCCCGCGGCGGCCACCACCAGGGTCGACCAGAAGCGTCCGAGTCGGGTGGCGAGGTTCGTCAGTGCCAGGCCGCCCGTGTAGACATTCAGTACGTTGATCGTCCAGTTGTCCAGGATCAGTACGACCAGGACGAGGATCAGGGTGACCGGGCCGACGCCGAGGCCGGGGATCACCTCGAAGGCGTTCGCCGTCGTCCCGAGGGTCGCGGCGGCGGCGTAGGCGCCGAAGAAGGCGGATCCGGCGGTTCCGAGCAGCGCGGCGGCCATGGTGCCGATCCACATGTCCTTGCGGGACTTGGAGTAGCGGCAGCAGTCGGCCGCGTCCGTGACCTGGCTGAACCATGCCGCCGCGATGGAGTTCACCCAGACCGCGAACACCGCCCACTTCCAGCCGGCCGAGCCGGAGTAGGCGAAGACCTCGCTCGGTGCGAAGCCCGGCGCCTGGTGGTTGGCGAGCAGCCACAGGAGGTATCCGAGGATGACGAGCTTGACCGGGAAGGCGACCTTCGACAGCCACTTGAGGGATTCGTAGCCGAAGAGGGCGACGGAGGCCTGGAGCACCGCGAAGGCGATGCTGACGACGATGAGCGAGGGCCTCACCCCGAGCCAGGCGTCGAGCACGGCCAGGATGCCCATGGCTCCGGCCAGGGTCTGGAAGGCGAACCAGAAGGCCGAGCTGACGGCGCGCAGCAGGGAGATCAGCCAGCGCGAGGCCGCGATGCCGAGGAACGCCCGGGTCGAGACGATCCCGGGCAGACCGTAGTCGACGCCGACGGTGGCCATGACGGTGTAGGCGCAGAAGGCGATGAGGACGCCCAGCACCTGGGCGACGACCGCGGCCCAGAAGGAGAGCCCGGAGACCACCGCGAGTCCGGCGATGAGGATCAGGCCGGGGTTGAGCATCACGTTGAAGATGATCTGGAACAGGTCGTACCAGCGCACGGTCCGCTGGTCGTCCGGTATGGGTTCGAGGCCGTACTGCTCCACCGACTTCGGCTGGCGGTACGCCGACGACGGGTTGTCGTCGGGGCTTTGTCTGTGGGGGACGTCAGTGGTCATGAGTGAGCCTTCTGGTCCGGGGCGCGGGGAGCGGCCGGGGGTGGGGGCGGCCGACGGGCAGGAGGTCCGTCCGGGTCAGGAGACGGGGGACGCGGTGCCGCACCAGCGGGTGGCCAGGACGGCGTAGGTGCGGGCGGCGAGCCAGACCTCGTCGAGATCGACGTACTCGTCGTTGCCGTGGGCGACGCGCAGGTCGCCGGGGCCGAAGACGACCGACGGCACGCCGGTGCGGGTGAACACGGTCGCGTCGCACACGCCGTAGAGCCCGGTGTAGGAGGGCTGGTCGCTGAAGCCGGTGCCCTGGGCCGCGGTCCGGTACGCGCCGGCGACGGCCTGGCTGATGGTGTCGTCGGGCGAGGTGACGAAGGGGTCCCAGTTGAGCTTCCACTCGCAGCGCGGGCGGTGGGTCCGCAGCCACGGGTCGGCGTCCGCCGCGCGGTCGATGGCGCGCTCGATCTCGGCCATCACGTCCTCGGCGGAGCGCTCGGGGTGGTACATGACCCCGTACTCGATGGTGGCCGTGTCGGACAGGGCGAAGGGGACGGTCAGGTCGCCGGGGCCGCCGCGCATGGCGCCGGGCAGCAAGGAGAAGTGGCCGTTGTACCAGAGGTCGTGCCGCTGGGTGCGGGCCCACTCGTCCTCGAGTGCGCGCAGCGCCTGGTAGAGAAGGACCACCTTGTCGATCGCGTTCACGCCGATCGCGTCGCCGGGCTGGGTGGGGTGGATGGTGGCGCCCCGCATGGAGCCGTGCACCTTCTTGCCCTCGACCGTGACGGAGAACCAGAGCAGTCCGGGGCTGGCCACCACGATCGACAGCGGTGTGGGCGGCGCGCTCGGCTCCGAGACGACCGCCGCGTCCGCCAGGTAGCCGCGTTCGACCACCGCGCCCGTTCCGCAGGCGTGATCGCCGGTCTCCTCGCCGACCACGCACTGCAGTTGCAGTTCTCCGCCGAGTTCGATCCCGGCCTCGCGCAGGGCGATCGCGGCGTAGGCCTGGGCGACGAGCCCGGACTTCTGGTCGGTGGTCCCGCGGCCGTACATCCGGGAACCGATCACCTCGCCGGAGAACGGGTGCGCCTTGGTCCACTCGGCGGGGTCCCCACCGGGGACGACGTCCACATGGCCGTTGAAGATGAGTGAGTTTCCCTCACCCTTGCCGGTGATCCGGCCGACCGCGTTGTCACGGCCCTCCTCCACCGCGAAGACGTCCACGGACGCCCCGGCGCGGCGGTAGAGGCCGGTGAGCAGCGCGGTGGCCTCGCCTTCGCGGCCGACATGGTCCTTGTACTCGATGCCGGGATACTTCGGGCTCACGGACGGGATCCGGACGAGTTCCTGCAGGCTCGCCGTCATCTCGTCACGCAGCCCGTCGATGACGGACATCAGGCGGTTCAACTGGGAAGTTTCTTCGGGGGAGCTCATGACGCCTCCACTGGCGCGCTCGGGAACTGCGGCGCTCGCAACCGTCTCGGTGCCGGACCTCGCCGCTTGGCCAGAATGAAACAGGTGATAGGTTTCACATGTCAATAGCCGATTCCGTAATGGATGTTACATCCACGGAGCGCCGGAGAAGCCCGGGCGCGACGCCGCCCGAGGCCCGGGAGCGGCCCCCGAGCACCCGGACAGGCGACACCATCGACCCGCTCCCGCGACCCGCCCCCACGCCCTTGAATGAAAGGGATATTTCATGTTAGGTGTCAAAGTCACCACATGAACCCACAATTTCGGTCGTCGCCCCTGTGCCGGCGGCCGGGAAGGCGGAGGCCGGGATGGACCGGAACGGCGAAGGACGCGCGAGCCTTGGCCACGCGGCGGCGGGCGCGCCGACCCCGTCACGGACGGCGCGGGAACACATCGAGCGCACGGAGCGCTTCGCCGCGCGCAACTACCACCCCCTGCCCGTCGTCCTCTCCGGCGGCGACGGCGCCTGGGTGACCGACGTGGACGGGCGCCGCTATCTCGACTGCCTGGCGGGCTACTCCGCCCTGAACTTCGGTCACTGCCCGCCGCGCCTGCTGCGGCGCGCCCACGAGCAGCTCGACCGGCTGACCCTGACCGGCCGGGCCTTCTACAACGACCAGCTCGGCCCGTTCGCCGAGGCGCTCGCCGGGCTCACCGGCAAGGACCGCGTGCTGCCGATGAACAGCGGCGCCGAGGCGGTGGAGACGGCCATCAAGGTGAGCCGCAAGTGGGGCTACGCCACCAAGGGCGTGGAGGCCGGCCGGGCCACCGTCATCACGATGAGCGGCAACTTCCACGGGCGGACGACCACGATCGTCGGCTTCTCCGACGACCCCCTCGCCACCGACGACTACGGGCCGTTCACACCCGGCTTCACGCGGGTCCCGTACGGCGACATCCGGGCACTCGCCGACGCGATCGACGACACGGTGGTCGCGGTCCTCTTCGAACCCGTGCAGGGCGAGGGCGGCGTGGTCCTCCCGCCGCCCGGCTTCCTCAGGGACCTGCGCGAGCTGTGCACCCGCCGCAACGTGCTGATGGTGGCCGACGAGATCCAGTCCGGCCTGGCCCGCACCGGGCGCACCTACGCCTGTGACCACGAGGAGGTCGTCCCGGACGTCTACGTCCTCGGCAAGGCCCTGGGCGGCGGCCTCCACCCCGTCTCCGCGGTCGCCGCCGACGACGACGTGCTCGGTGTCATCACCCCCGGCACCCACGGCTCGACCTTCGGCGGCAATCCCCTGGCGGCCGCCATCGGCCACGAAGTGGTCGCGATGCTGGCGACGGGCGAGTACCAGGAGCGCGCCCGCGTCCTGGGCGAGCGGCTGGACACCCGCCTGCGGGAACTGGTCGGCGCCGGCGTGCTGGCCGTGCGGGTCAGGGGGCTGTGGGCCGGAGTCGACATCGACCCCGCGCTGATGACCGGACGCGAGGCGTGCGAGGGCCTCCTGCGGCGCGGCGTCCTGGCCAAGGACACCCATGGATCGACCGTGCGCTTCGCCCCCGCGCTGGTGGCCACCGAGGACGAGATCGACCTGCTCGTGGACGCCCTGGGCGATGTCCTCGCCACGGCGCGGGGCTGACGACGCGCCGGCCCGCCCCCCGGCAGGGGGGCGGGCTCCTCTCTGCGCGGGCGCGGGGCCCGCTGGTGTAACGAACGTTTCAGCATGTGCCTCGCCTTGGTAACCTTGAAGAATGGAGACGATTCCGGGGGGCCACACGTCGGTGAGGAAGCTTCTGCTCTCCGCCATGGACGAGCTGAGCAACGGTGAACGCAAGGTCGCCCGGGCGGTGCTGGCCCAGTACCCCACGGCCGGCCTCACCACCGTCGCGGACCTCGCCGCCGGCGCCGGGGTCAGCTCGGCCACGGTGGTCCGCTTCGTCACCCGGCTCGGCTTCACCGGATTCCCCGCTTTCCAGCGCGCCCTGGTCCACGAGCTGAACGGGGAACTGGGCTCGCCCTTGCGGCAGTACGCCGAGAAGGCGTCAGCCTCCCCCAAGGGAGTGCTCCCGCAGACGCACCGGGCCTTCGCGCAGCTGCTGGAGGCCACCTACACGGATCTGCCGGCCTCGGAGTTCGCCACCCTCGTGAAGCTGCTCGGCGACCCGTCGCGCAGCGTGCGGGTGACCGGGGGCCGGTTCAGCCGGCTGCTGGCCGAGTACCTGGTCATCCACCTGTGGCAGCTGCGCGAGGACGTCGACGTGGTCGGCCCGGAGGAGATGCAGCGCCGCAGGGCGCTCGCCGACGCCGACGCCAACACGGTCCTGCTCGTCTTCGACTACCGCCGCTACAGCGAGTCCAGCCTCCGCTTCAGCGAGGGCATGGCCGCCCGGGGCGCCACCGTGTGCCTGATGACGGACAACTGGCTCTCCCCCATCGCCAAGCTCGCCAAGGTCGTGCTGCCCGCCCGCGTGGAGTCCGCCTCACCCTTCGACTCCCTGGTGGCCGCGACGGCACTGTGCGAGAGCCTGGTGGCGGCGGTGACGGATGCCGCGGGCGCGGCCGGCAGGCGGCGCATCGAACGGTTCGAGACGGCGATCGAGCACGCCTGAACGCACGGCCGCGACCACCGCCCGAGTGCGCGTGTGCGCGTGTGCGCTGTTGCGCGGAACCCACGATGCCCCGGGGCCGGGCCATCACCGCCGCGGTGGTGGCCCGGCCCCGGGGCTGTGCAACCGGTGGTCCGCTACCCGGGCGCGAAGGCGCCGACACGGTCCCGCACGACGGCCACCGCTCCCAGGTACCCCGCCATCAACGCGGCCGCCAGGGCACGTACGTCCGCGTCATCGGGCAGGAAGCGCGAGGAGTGCAGCGGCTCGGAGGTGCCCGTGCCGACGAACAGCATCATCGAGGGCACCAGCTCGCAGAAGTACGAGAAGTCGTCCGACCCCAGGGAGCGCAGGTTCCGCGAGACCGACAGCCCCCGGCGGTCCAGTTCGCGCGCGATGCTCCCGGCCAGGACCGGGTCGTTGTCGAGTACGGGCTCCCCGTGGGTGAAGGTCACCGACGCCGTGCAGGCGTGCGCCCGCGCGACTGACTCGGCGACCTCCGTGATCCGCCGGTGCATCAACTCTCTGGTCGAGGAGGCCAGCGCCCGCACGGTCCCGGTCGCCCGCGCCGTGCCGGCGATCACGTTCGCGGCACTGCCCGCCGTGAACGACGACACGCCCACCACGGCGGGAGCCATCGGATCCACGGACCGGCTCACCACGCTCTGGAGCGCGACCACGACCTCCGACAGCGCCAGCAGGGCGTCACTGGTCAGATGCGGGTACGCCGCGTGTCCGGGCCTGCCCCGGACGACGATCTCGAACTCGTCGGACGAGCCGTTGACGCCCCCCGCCGTGCACGCCACCTCTCCCCGGGCCAGCAGTGGCTGGACGTGGACGCCCACCATGGCCGCGCACCGCTCGGATTCGAGGACACCGCCGGCGGTGATGTCCCGCGCCCCGGACGGGTAGGTCTCCTCGCGCGGCTGGAGCACGGCGAGCAGGGGAACCGGCGGCCCGGTCTCGGCCAGCGCCCCCGCCACGGCGACGAGCGCGGCGAGATGGGTGTCATGACCGCACGCGTGCATCGCACCCGGCCGGTCCGACGCCCAGGGCACACCGGTGTCCTCGGTGACGGGCAGCGCGTCCATCTCCCCACGCACACCGATCGCCGGCCCCGGCCCGCCGATGCGCAGGACGGCGCCGGTCTCGGCCGCCTTCACCGCCCCGCCGGAGCCGGGCAGCGCGGCCAGCACCAGGTCCCTGGTCGCCGCCTCGTCACCGGAGAGGTCGGGCCGGCGGTGCAGCCGGCGCCTGAGGTCGAGCGCCGCGGGCAGGTGCCGCTCCAGGGCGGACCACAGCGCTGCGTGCTCGGCCGGGTCAGTCATGGGGCAGCCCGTAGAGACGCTGCGCGTTGGTGCGTCCGATCATCGTGGCGACACGGACGGCGTCCGCCTCGGACCACTCGCCCTCCTCCACCCAGCCGCCGAGCACCCGGGACATGCCGCGCCGCCACAGCACCGCGCCCAGGTGATGGAGCTCGGGCGGCCCCCAGGCGTCGGAGGAGTACAACACCTTGGTGAAGGGGGCCAGTTCGAGGCTCTCGGCGACCACCGCCGTGGAGGCCGCGCCCGTGTAGTTCACCCCCAGACCCACATCGAAGTAGACGTGCGGAAACACCTGGGCGAGGAACCCCGCGTTGCGGTGGAACGGGTAGCAGTGCAGCAGTACGAGGTCCGTCCCGGTGCCCTCGATCTCCTTGAGCCAGGGCATCAGCAGCAGCGGATCGCACCGCCGCAGATCCAGATCGGGGTCACCGTACCCGGCGTGCAACTGCAGGGGCAGACCGGTGTCCACGCCCGTCCACAGCGCCATGCGCAGCAGCACCGGGTCGCTCACCCGGGCGGGAGCACCCGCCGCCAGCTCGCGAAGCCAGGCGCCGGCCGCCCGCTCCACCTCCCGGACGCCGGGGCGCTCGGGAGCGAAGTCGAAACCATGACGGTAGGCGATGATCGACTTCAGGCCGACCGCCGACGCGGTCGCCGCACCGAGCGCCGCCCGGAAGTCCTCGGCCAGGTGCGCCGCGCTGCTCCCCCGGGCGACGTCCTCAAGAACGGTCTCCAGACGCACGATCTCGGAGAACCGGGAGGGCAGGCGCTCGGCGAGCGTGCCGGGCGACAGCAGCTCCTCACTCTTGAAACCGGTGTCCAACAACCAGTCACAGACACCGGCCGCGGCGAGGAAGAGGTCCGACAACTGCTCCGGGGTCCGTTCGCAGCGCGCGGCCCAGTAGGCGTCCGCGGACGCGTGCGGGCGCAGACCCAGCAGCGGTGCGCAGTGACGGCGGATGGCGAACCCGATCTGGGAGTCGAACTGGGTGACCCCGGTCGGCAGCGGGCGGTCGGATTCGGTGATCAGCGTCTCGAACTGCGCGCGGGAGACCGGTGAGGCGAGGGAGGCGTGGACGTGGTGGTCGACCAGCGGCAGCGTGGCGATGTGGTGGCGCAGCTCAGTAGACATCGGCGACCCGCCCGCACACGTCCCGCTCGTCCAGACCCGAGACCGCGGCCATCTCCGTGCGCTTCACCGAGCGGTGCGTCTCCAGCAGTTCCGCGGAGAACCAGCCGGACACCACGTCGTCCTTGTCGAGTTCGAGGAGGGCCTCCTCCAGGCCGCGCGGCAGGGCGGGGACCTCCGCGAGGTCCGCTCCCCCGGCCTCCTCGGGCCAGACCCTCGGTTGCGGGTAGCCGGCCTCCACTCCTTGCAGTCCGGCGCGTACCAGCACGCCGAGTGTCAGCCAGGGGTTGGCGGTCGCGTCCGCGGCACGGTACTCCAGGTTGAACTGGTCGGCCGCCACGCCGCCGCCCAGGCTGCTCGTCGGGCAGATCCGCAGCAGGGCCTCCCGGTTGCGCTCGGCCAGGAACACCCCGGCGGAGCTCCAGCGCTCGGGCGCCAGGCGCAGGTACGAACTGGGGCTACCCGCCGTGAACGAGAGCAGCGCCCGGGCGTGGCGCAGGATGCCCGCGCTGAACCGTCCGCCCAGCTCGGACAGTCCGCCGGGACGCGAGGCGTCGAACAGGGCCGGGCGCCCGGTCGCCGCGTCGCGCAGCGAGAGGTGGACGTGCACGCCGTTGCCGCTGCCCTCGGGGTGCAGCAGTGGCGCGAAGGTGGCGCGGAATCCGTGCTGCGACGCCAGGTCGCGCACCACTTCCCGCAGGACGACCGCGCGGTCCGCGGCGGTCATGCCGTCGGCCGGGCGCAGGGTGATCTCGAACTGGTCGGTGCCGAACTCCGGCAGCCACGTCTCCGGTTCGAGGCCCATCCGGTCCAGCAGCGCCACCAGTTCGCCGCCGAACGGCTCGACGGAGCGGAATCGGGCGAAGGAGAACGGGGCGCCGCTGTCGAGCCCGGGGATCATGAACTCGTGCTCGAAGGTGGCCACCACCTCCAGCCCGGTGGCCCGCCGGAAGTCCTCCAGGGCCCTGCGGGCGAAGGTGCGCGGGCAGTTGTCCCACGGCGTGCCGTCCGGCAGCACCTGGTCGGCCAGATACAGACGCACCCCCGGCACGTCGCCCCGGGCGGGTATGTCCACGCCGCTGGACTCGGCCGGCAGCAGCCGCAGGTCGCCCGTCGCCCCGAACGGGTTCGGCGCCATCTCCCCGAACGCCGTCACCGCGAGATCGGCCGGGACCCATCCCACCCCCCGCCGCAGCACGCCGTCGACGGCGTTGCCCGGTGCCGCACGCCCACGCGTGAATCCGGACAGGTCGTTGGTCGCCACGAACACCGTGGATGAAGAACTCATGTCTACCTCTTCGATCGGGCCGCGTCCGCGTGGCGCGGATGCGCGGGCGGGCCGCAGACACCAGTGAGAGTTACAAATCTTTCATTCATGGTCAAGAGCAAATGGTACGGAATCTTTGTTTCACTCACAGGTGCGGCGCACCCGGCGTGCCGCTCCGCCCTCGCGGACGGTCGGCGGCAGGCCGGGAGAGGAAGGGCCGATCGGATGGATCATCGGTCTCCTCCTCCCACCCCCGCACCACCCGGGCGGTGCGCCGGCCCTTCGCCAGGCGGCGCAGCGTGGAGGGGATGAAGGTCCAGGCGCCGACGACGAGGGCAACCACGGCGGCCCCGACTCCATCCGGAGTCGGGGCCCGCACGGCTTCCCGGAGCCGTACAGTGCCGCTCCGGCGACCACCTGGACGCCACCTTCGCCAGATTCATCGCGACCGCCGGCTCAGCGACCGCGAACCTCACCGAGACCTCGCCGGCCTCTCCGAGCCGGCACGGGGATCGCCGCCGGCCGGTCCGCGGGCTGCCGCTCAGTCCCCTGTTCCTGGTCCCCGGCCGGTGTCCCCGGAGCGGTCGGCGGACGCCGCCGTCCCGTCGCGCGGGGGAGCCGGGGAGGGGTTCTGCGGCTTGCGCAGCGAGGTGGGCGGTGGCTGCCCGGTGCCGAGAATGGCGAGCACGGCCTTCCCGTCGACGGTCTCCTCGGACATCAGCCGCCCGGCGAGTTCGTCCAGGTGCCGGCGGTGTCCGCGCAGCAGGTCCACCGCCCGCCGCTCCGCCTCCCGCAGCAGCCGGGCCACTTCCTCGTCGACCGCGCGCTGGGTCTGTTCGGAGTAGGGACGGCCCAGCCGGTCCTCCAGGCTCTCGCCGAGGTACTGGGGTGAGCCGGACGTGTAGCCGACGGGCCCCAGGGCCGCGGAGAGGCCGAACTCCCGGACCATGCGGGTGGCGACGACGGTCGCGTTGGCGAGGTCGTTGGCGGCCCCGCTGGAACCCTCGCCGAAGACGACCAGTTCCGCCGCCCGGCCGCCGAGCTGCACGGTCAGCAGGTCCTCCAGGTATCCCTGGCTGTAGAGATGCCGCTCCGCTTCGGGCAGCTGCTGGGTCGCGCCCAGGGCCATGCCGGCCGGCAGGATGGTGACCTTGGCGACCGGGTCGGCGTGCTCGCAGAGCGCGGCCATCAGCGCGTGGCCGGACTCGTGCACGGCCACCGCACGCCGCTCCTCGGGAAGGAGGGCGTTGGAGGACTCCCGGCGGCCGAGCAGGATCCGGTCCCGTGCCGTGTCCAGGTCCTGCGCCGTGATGACGGTGCGGGCGGAACGCACGGCGTTGATGGCGGCTTCGTTCACCAGGTTCGCCAGGTCCGCCCCGGAGAAGCCGGGCGTGCCCCGGGCGGTGCGGTCCAGGTCGACGTCGTCGGCCAGCGTCTTGCCGAGGACGTGGACGGCGAGGACGGCCGCCCGCTCCGCCTGGTTCGGCAGCGGGACCGTGACCTGCCGGTCGAAGCGGCCCGGCCGCAACAGCGCCGGGTCGAGGGCATCGGGACGGTTGGTCGCGGCGAGCACCACGATACCGACGCTCTGGTCGAAGCCGTCCATCTCGGCGAGCAGCTGGTTGAGGGTCTGCTCCCGCTCGTCGTTCCCGCCGAGCCTCGCTCCTCCGCCGCGCCGGGCACCGACGGCGTCGATCTCGTCGATGAAGATGATCGACGGAGCCCGCTTGCGTGCTTCCTCGAACAGGTCGCGGACCCGCGAGGCGCCGACTCCCACGAACATCTCCACGAACGCGGACCCGGTCACCGACAGGAACGGCACTTCGGCCTCCCCGGCGACGGCACGGGCCAGCAGCGTCTTGCCCGTACCCGGCGGGCCGACCATGATCACCCCGCGCGGGCCCTTCGCACCCGCGGCGGCGTACCGCTCGGGGCTCCGGAGGTACTCGACGACCTCACTCACCTCCTGCTTCACGCCCTCGTAGCCCGCGACGTCGGCGAACCGGGTGTCCGGCCGTTCCGCCTCGATGATCTTCGCCCGGGAGCGCCCGATCGCGCTCAGGCCGCCGGTCATCGCCCTGGTCGCCGCCCGGCCCGACCAGAGGAACAGCCCTACCAGGACGATCAGCGGCAGGAAGAGGAACAGCGTCGTCAGCGCCGACCCGCCACTGGCCGGCTTCGCCGTGATCTCGACCTGCTGGGACTCCAGCTGCCGGGTGAGCCCGCTGCTGTCCAGCGCGGTCGGCAGCTGGGTGGTGAACTTCGTCCCGTCCTTCAGCGTGCCGCTGACGGCGCCCTTGTCGGTGATCTCGACCGTCTTCACCTGACCCGCGCCGACCTTGCCGGTGAAGTCGGTGTAGGAGTACCGGTTCGCCGACCCCGACGGGACCCGGGTCAGCAGGACGATGAGCAGCACGACCGCGATGGTGACCGGCAGCAGCCACCGCCGCCGACCCGGCGGCGGTGCCGGTGCCCGTTTCGCGGGCTGCGGAAGGTCCGGCGGCAGCCCGGGCTTCGCCCTTCCGGTCGGGTGCAGGAAGGGAAAGCGATCGCGTTCGTCCATCGTGCGCCTCCGCTTCCATGGTCCACCGCCGGCCGGGCGACGGCACGGCCGTCCGACCCACCCGACCACCGACCGGCCCGACCCCGGGGCCAGGGTCTCCCCCGCCGGTCCCGGTGCACCGCGAGAATCCCGCGGCATGCGACGCAGGGGCGACGACGGGGCGGAGCGCAGCCGTGACCGACGGTGACGTCCGCAGCCTCCACGGCGACCACCAGGGGCTCGCCCGGCCGGCCGCCGGGGCGCTGGTCGCGGCCCTCGGCGGCGTATCCGTGGTGGTCGTCTACCGGTCCTGACCTGTCGCGGTCGCGGCCGCGGCCGCGGCCGTCGCCGTCGCCGTCGCGAACATCGCCGCATTCGCCTCGAGATGGCTCACCTGCGTCGTACCCGTCAGCACGACCGCGCGCCGGAAGGCCGCCGCGTGGAAGGCGAAGGGGTTGCCGGCGCCGGCGAGTGCACCGGACGCCATGGGCCGGTTGAGCAGGGGCAGATGGGAGCGCTCGGCCTCGGCGAACACGGCGGTGAACCCGGCGCCGGCGGAGTTCGACGGGAACTGGACGGTGTCGAAGACGGCGGCGTCGAGAGCCGTGCGCAACGCCTCCTCCGATGAGACGCTGACCCCGACGGCGCCGACCTCGCCGGAAGCCCGCAGGCCCTCGAACCAGGCGAGAAGGCGCTCGTCGTGCAGGTCGTCGACCGTGCACTTGTGCAGTTGGAGGAGGTCGATGCGGCCCAGCAGCCTGCGGGACCGCTCGAAGCTCGCCTCCAGGGCGCCCAGCGAGTGGTCGGGCCGGGCGCCCTCCGCGGCCGGCCAGGCTTCACCGCACTTGGTCGCGATCAGCAGCTCCTCCCTCCGGCCGGCGGACAGGCCTGCGAGGTACTCGCCGAGCACGGCCTCGCTACGGCCGTATGCGGCGGCGGTGTCGAAGAAGCGGATGCCCAGCTCGACGGCCCGGTCGAGCAGGGCCCAGGCCTGTTCGGCGGGGCACACGACGGATTCCGGCGTGGGCCACGGCCGGCCGATGCCGATCAGGCCGAGCCCGAGTTCGACTCCGCCGGCCGGGTGGGTCGTCGCCCTGTTCATCACTTGCTCCGCGGGTGGTAGGCGAGCCGGCGCTCGATGGTCGCCGTCGCGAAGCCGCCCAGGCCGTTCACGACGTCGCCGGCCTCGAGCCGGATCCCGCGGGCGAGCCCTGCTCCCTTGGGCACGGCGCCGCGCAGGTCCGGGTCGGGACCCTCACCGATCACGGCGTCGAGGGCGATCAAGGTCGAGAAGGGATCGAGGACCACATTCGTCCCGGCGAGGACGGCCATGTCGGCGAGCGCCAGGAACCCGTTCCTGCGCCGGTACCGGTCGGCCCTGAGCTCCTGCGCTCCGATCACCATTCCCGCCAGCGGTCGGTGATCTCATGACGGCCGAGTCCCTGCCGTTCGGCGAGGGCGGCGACGTCGATGCCGGCGGCGACGAGGGAGGCGTCGATGTACGCGCAGAGCAGTTCGCGCTCGTCGGTTTCGTACGCGGCCTCGTCATGAGCCTCGTTGACGCGGTTGAGCTCCAGCACGACCCGCTCGACGGCGCCAAGGACGTCGTCGTCGGACGGGCTCCCGTCCAGCGCCGCCACGTCGGCCTCGAAGGCGGCGAGGACGTCGTCGGTGGTGGTCAGGAGGCTCTCGGGAAAGAACCCGGCGCTGTACGCGCACTCCGGGTCGAGCGTTCCCGCCGCCACCGCTGCGGCTTCTTCGGCGATGGACTCACGCCAGACGTCGGTCGGTCTCTTGGCCATGAGGGCACTGTAGTCACCGGAGCACCGGGCGACGCAGCCGGCCCGTTCTCGGAGACCGCGGTGAGCAGCGAGTCGGTATCCATTGCGGCATGAGGGCAGATCCTCGCCCTACGAGTGGCCGGCTACCCCCGGGCGCAGACCACGTCGGCCTTGGGCAGGCGTCCGCCGGCCAGGTAGGCGTTGACCGCGTCGTCCACGCACGCGTTGCCGTAGGTCCCGTACAGTTCGTGCCGGTTGGCGCCCTGCAGGGTCAGCAACCGTGAGCCCGGCAGCAGTCCGTGCAACGTGACGCCGTCCCGGTAGGGGGTGCGCGGGTCCCCGGTGGCGGCGAGGATCAGCACCCGGGCATCGCGGCGCACCTCGGTGGGCTCCTCGCGCGGACGGTCCCAGAAGGCGCAGGGGGTGATGTTGTCGAGCAGCGGGCCGAACAGCGGGCTCGCCGCGCGGCTGCGCTCGATCTCGTGCCAGTAGCGCTCGGGGTCGCGGGGCGCGGTGCCGTCCGCGCAGAGGATGGCCTGGAGGGCACTTCCGGCCGAGGACCCCTGCGCGCCGAACAGGAAGCGCAGCAGCGCGAGGGTCTGCGGAGGAGCGGTGACCGGTCGGCCCCCCGCAGCCCCGGTGAGCAGCACCGCCAGTTCGGCGAGCGAGGCCCGGTCCACGTCCGAGTCGCTGGACAGTTTCATGAAGAACAGCGCCGGTACCTGGGAGTCGTCGATCTCGACGGCATCGGTGCCGGTGCCGACGACGAGCGGGCGGGCCGCGGCCGTCCCGACCGTCCGCAGGATCCCGGCGGTCACCTCCTCGCGGGTGCGGCCGAGGCCGTAGGTGTCGTGGCGGGCCGCGACCCAGTCCGCCCAGTCGGCGAAGGCCCGGTCGTTGCCCGCCACCCCGATCGGAATGAACGAGGGTCCGGCGTGGCGCGGGTCCAGCGCGCTGTCGAGGACCATCCGGTCGTAGCGGCCGGGGAACATCTGGGTGTACACCGTGCCGAGGTAGGTGCCGTAGGACAGGCCGAGGTAGGAGATCCGCCGCTCGCCGAGCGCGCCCCGGACCACGTCCAGGTCCCGGGCCGCGTCGCGGGTGCTCGCGAACGGCAACAGGTCGCCGGCCGCCGAGCGGCACCTCGCCGCCAGGTCCCGTTGGAAGGAGACCTGGCGCTCGAAACCCGCACGGCCGATCCCCGCCGACCGGAGGCTGAAGCCGACCGGCCAGCCGCAGTCGACCGGCTCGCTCCGGCCGACGAAGCGCGGGTCCGGCCCGACGATGTCGTAGCGCCCCGCTGTCTCCTTGAGCGCGGCGTGCACCCGGGGCGGCGCGCCGATCGTCGGACCGCCGGGCCCGCCGTCGTTGAGCACCAGGGCACCGATCCGGTGGCGGGTGTCGGTGGCCTTGATCCGGGAGAGCGCCAGCGTGACGGTGCGTCCGCCGGGGTCGCGGTAGTCGAGCGGCACGGTGACGTCCGCGCAGCGGGCGCCGGCCTGTTCGAGCGCGGCACCGTCCTGGTCGTCCGGGCCGAGGACGCAGCCGTGCCAGTCGAGGCGCTGCCGGTAGTAGCGGTCCAGCCCTGGGGCGCCGTCAGCGGAGTCCGCGGCCTGCGCCGGAAGGGCCACGGTGGCGGTGACGGCCAGGCAGGCCGCCAGGGCGAGACCGGCCGTGACGGTGCGCCGAGGGATACGGGGCCGCCCGGCGGTGGTGGGAGCGGTACGGCGGGCGGTGCGGCTGTGGTGGGACCCGGTCATGGTGCCTCCTCGGCAGCGTGAGAATCGTTCTCGGCCGGGCACGCGGGCACCCGGCCGGGGCGACTTCTACGATCGGCCTTCCCTTCGCCGTCCCGGAGCCGCACCCGCCGCGGTAGAGCACCCCGGTCACCGGAACGGCCCAGCGGTACCCGTACTTCAGCGGCAAAGTCGAACTCCCGGTGAACAGTGCCGAGTTCACCTCTCATCCGGCACGTCCCACCGGCCGACCCGATCCAGCTCCCTCGGCGGTGGCGCCGCAATGCCCCACCCCCGCCCTTGCGGCTACCGCAGAATGCCGGCCCGCCGGGCGGCCGTGACCCAGCGCGGGAACTGGGACAGCAGCCGGTCGTACAGCTCCGGGTCGGGCAGCGTGCTGATGTCGTCCACCGAGAAGAAGCCGACGTTGTCCACGCGCCGTCCGGGCAGGTCGTCGAAGCGCTGCAGCACGCCGTAGTCGGAGCGGCCCAGGCCCACGAACTGCCAGAACACCGGCTCCTCCACGGCCTCCCGCAGCTCCCGCTCGATCTCGGCGTTCCGGTAGACACCGCCGTCGGAGAAGAACAGCACCAGGGTGGGCACCCCGGCCGGATTGCGGCGCACGTACTCCCGGACCTCGGCGATGACCTTCTGCTCCTCGTTGCCGATCCCGACCTCCCTCATGTCGACCTCGCCGTCGGGCAGCAGGGCGCGCCGCCGCAGACGGCGCCCGAACAGGCCGCCGAGCTGTCCGACCCGCACGTGCCGCAACCACTCCGGCAACTCCCCCACCCGCAGATCCGGCAGCCGGGCCGGGTTCGAGGCGAACGTCCACGCCTGCATCGCCCCGTCGTCGTCCAGCTGCGCCGCCACCGCCACCATCCGCTCGACCACATCGGCCACCACGCCCCGGGCGTAGAGCGCCGACATCGACCCCGAGGCGTCCAGCACCAGCACGACCCGGGCCACCGTGCCCGTCGCCCCGTGCTTCTCCAGACTCACGGCCACCTGCCGCTTGCGCAGCGACAACCGCTCCCGCATCCCGTCAGGCAGCCGCGCCTCCTCCGCTGCCTCCGCACCCCCACCCTGCCGCGCCTCCTGGTCCACGGTGACCCCGAAGTCGGCCGCCAGCCCCGCAAGCCCGGACGCGTACCCCTGCCCCAGCGCCCGGAACCTCCACTGCCCGCCGCGCCGGTACAGCTCCCCGCCGATGAGCACGGTCTCCGGCCCGGCCGCCATCTCGAACCGGGCAAGCTCCCCCTCCGTCCCGGCGTCGACCAGCCGCAACACCAACCCGCGCACCTGCCCGAACACACCCCCGTCCACCGAGGCCGCCAGCACGATCCGCTCCACCCCGGGCTCCACCCGCGCCAGATCCACCCCGATCCGGTCCGTCACCACCCCACCCCCGCCCACCTTCCCCTGATGCGCCACCGCACCCGACGCATGCCGCGGCTGGTTGTAGAACACGAAGTCCCCGTCCCCCCGCACCCGCCCACCCGCCGCCACCAACACCGCCGACGCATCGACCTCGGCCCCGCCCACCCAACTGACCTCCACCCGAACGACACCCACGTCGACCGGAACATTCGCACCCGCACCCAACGATCGCTCAGCCATACCCCCAGTCTCGCCGAGCCTCCGGCCGCCGGCACCGGCCCTTCCGAAACTTGATCGAGCAGCCGAGCATCTGAACGAGTGAATCCGACACCGGCTCCCCGCGGCCGACCTCCTCCTCCACGAAGCCGCCCGCGACCGCCCCGAACCCGACCGGGCCGCCGCCCCTCGAACAGCCTCTCGCCGCCTGAGCACTGGGCACCGCGGCCCTCACCGACCCTTCTCGCGGCCGTCCGGAGGACGCCGCGGCCCGCATCGGCCAGCGCGAAACGGCCCTGTTCGCCCCGGGCTCGCACAGAGGAAATCCGCTTGAACGCCGCACTCGAACAGCACCATCATCGGACACCTCCAGATCGCACCAGATGCTTCGACTCATATCTTCATCATTCGACGCTGCTGCACGCCTGGCTGCGCTACCGGCACCGACGGTGGCCACGCACCGCCAACCCCACCTGCTCATCACCCGGCAAACCGCCAGCACCACCAACCCCGTCAGTGGTGACTACATCTACGGCGCTTCGACCCTGTCGGTGTGACTCTGCGCGCTGTCCGCGTCGACAGAATCCTGGACGAGGCCCGCGAGACCGAAGATCCCGTCAATCTCGTCCGTGTCTTCGGAATCTCCGTCACCACGGCCATGAAGAACATCCACACGGCCCATCCTCACCGTGGCGGCCCTGTCCCCCGCTGAGAACCGAGACGCATGGGTAAGTTCAGGCGTGGGCCAGTTTCAGTGCCTGTTTCAGGTTGTACTCGGCGATGCCCGCCATGAAGGCCCGATCAGGGAAGTCCCCGTCAAGCAGCCGCAAGGGACCCGCCGTCAGCGAGAGCCGCTGCGCGAGCATGTAGAGCGCGAGCCGGTCCTCGTCCAAGCCGTCCACCGCCAGCGGCTGGTAGGCGTCGTGCAGACGGATTCGCAGAAAGACGTGCTCCCACTCGACATCGAAGTACATCAATCCCTCAATGTCGATCGCCACGGGGTTCCCGTCCGCATCCACCAGCACATGGTCGGGCCCCAGCTCACCGTGCACGACCGCATACTCCGTGCGTGGCCGCACCGCCGCCGCCAAGGCCAGCAGCCGCTCTTCCAGCCGTCCGCTGACACCCATGATCCTCGGATCGCGGGAGGCCGCCTCGGCAAGGTCCCGCAGCGCACGGCTAAGAACCACACCCTCGCACGACGTACCGTGCGACGTTCCTCCACCGTCGACCACTGCCACCTTGCCGTAGGCCGGTGCGCGGTGACCTCGCATGGCCTCCAGCGACTCCGCGAGCCGGGCCATGACCACAGCCGCCGCGCCAGGGTCGCGCGCGAGCAACTCCTCAAGGCTCTCCCCCGGAAGGTCCTCGACGATCGCAAGGTCCGCATGGCAGTGAGCCCCGTCGCGGTCGAGGAGACGGATCGCCGGAACGCGGACGCCGAGCCCGTCCAGCCGCGCGTGTGCGGCCTGGAACAGATCGAGCCCGAGGCCGGGCGAGAACGGGTCGGTGAGGTCGTCGTCGTCTTCGGCCGCCGGCCAGTAGTTCTCGGTGTCGTCCCACAAATAGGCAATCGCAGTCGTCGCGTCGTCCATGACCAGGCGGTACACACCCTTCTTGCTGCCGCCTGCGACCCGCTCGACCCCCTCAAGCCGCCGCCCGCCGCCCAGCGCGGCGCGCGCCGCTCCCGCCAACTGCTCTCGCGTCATTGTCCTGGGTGCCACGTTCCGAACCACCTCTCCATCGCGATAACCCGCGAACCCTACGGGAGCACCAGCGAGGAGGCGACTGGCTTTGGCCGCATCCGGGTGCCCGCGAGCCAAGATCACTCACTGGCAGTGACTCGTGAGCCGTCCGCGGGGAACTGGTGACAGTTGATCACGTCAGCCCACCAGCTTCAGGGCCCCGAACCCGCCGTACTCAAAGCCGTCGAGGAACCACTCACACGTAGGTTCCTGGGCACCCCCAGCCCAGAAATCAGCGAACCCGCCTGCTTCTCCCGTGGGACCTCGCCGCGGCGAACCCCGAGGTCATCGCCCGCAGACGCCTGGTCGCCGTCATCCACGAGCAGGCCGGCAGCTCTTGCCCCGTCCCGATGTGCGGCTACGTCTTCGACGGCGGCGTCCTCACCGAGGAGCAGCAGACCCTGATCCGCCTCGACCCGGCCGAGCACACCGAGTGGCGGTTCGAGAGCGCCTGGGAGAGCGCGGCGCGCGAGGTCCGCGAGAGGGCCGGCATCGAGATCACCGGGCTGCGGCCCCTCCCCGATCCGCACCACGACCTCGGCCTCCCGCTCACCCGTGTCCTGCACGCCTTCCGGGACGGCCCGGAGGGCGACCTGCGGCTCGACGACGAGGGTCTGGCGGTCCGCATGGTCCCCCTCGACGAGGTGCTCGATCGCTGGACGTTCCTTGGCCGCTCGGGCACGCCTGCCTCCGGAGGACCGGCCGCTCCTTCGCCCGGCCGCGGTTCTCGGCGCCGCGCGACCTCAGCCCACCACGTCGGACTGCAGGTCCAGTGGCAAGTCGGAGCGGCGGGCGACCCGCAGTTTGCGGTAGACGCGGGTCAGGTGCTGCTCGACCGTGCTGACGGTGATGAACAGCTTGTCGGCGATCTGCCGGTTGGTGTGCCCGTGCACGGCGAGGGCGGCGACCCTGCGCTCGGCATCGCTCAGTTCGTTGACCGGGGCGACCTCGTGGTAGCGCTGCGGCAGCAGGCCGTGCGCGAGGAGGCCGGCGGACTCCGCGAAGAGCTTGTCCGCGGGCAGGGCCACCCCGCACTGTTCCGCCAGTCGGTGGGCCCGCCGGGCCTGGAGTCGGGCCAGGCCGTTCTCGCCCAGCATGCGGTGGACCCGGCTGAGGTCGGCGACGGCGAGCATCTGTTCGTACTTGTCGTCGCAGTACCGCAGTTGCTCGACGGCTTCGGTGACCAGCGGCAGGCGGTCGGCGGGCTCCGAGCGGATGGCGGCCAGCAGCCGCAGTGACATTCCGCGGGTCCGGACGTGGCGCGGCCCGAGCCGGGTGAGCTGGTCGTCGAGCAGTTCGCGCGCCTCCCGGGTCCGGCCGAGCCGCAGGTACGTCGCGGCCGCTCCCACCCGCCAGGGCACCACAGTGGGCACGTCGATGCCCCAGCTCTCCATCAGCTCGCCGCACCTCTGGAAGTCGCCGAGCGCGGCGTGCACGCGGTTGGTGGCCAGGTAGTAGTGCGCCCGGGCCTCCAGGTAGTGCAGACCGGACGCGGTACGGAACATCGCCTCGGGCACCGTCATGGCGACGTAGCACGCGGCGTCGTCGATACGCCCCTGCGCGACGGTCGCGAGCAGGGCGCCGGCGATCGGTACGCCGACGACCACGCCCCAGGCCGGCGCCGGGACCAGGGTCAGCGCCGTCCGCGCGCACTCCTCCGCCTCGGGGAACGACCCGCGCCTGGTATGGATGACGGACTGCACCGCGGCCAGCAGCGCCTGCCACATGGGGGCGCGCCGCCTCGCGGCCTCGTTGACCAGCTGGCAGCTCCAGAAGGCCGCGCGGTCCATCCCCTTGGCGTAGACGAGCGTCGTGAGGGCGGTGACGACGACGGTCAGCGTGTCGTCGTCCAGCCGACAGCTCTGCAGGGCTTCCTCTGCGGTGTCGACGGCGACGGCGACACGGGAATCGTCACCACCGGTCAGGACGGTGGCGAGGGCGGAGGCCACCCGGAAGTACAGGCCCTGATCGGCGGCCGGATCCGGGGCCTCCGACCAGCCGAACGCCAGCCCCGGGAACACCTGCGAGGCCAGCAGCCTGGCGCTCCGGGGCGAGGGCGTGCCGCGGTTCGCCGCCGAGGCGTCCAGGATCTCCAGCGCCTGCTCGGGCTGACCGTGCCACAGGTAGTGGCCGGCCAGGCAGTTGGTGTCCCGCCGGTTCAACAGGCCCTGCCTGCCCGCCTCGGTCAGCTCCGGCAGGTGCCGTGCGACGGCGAGCGGGTTGACGCGCCATTCGGCGCGCAGCAGCGCGGAGCGGATCCCGGCCCGCTGCCGCAGGTCGGTGCACAGGCCGTAGGCCATCCGCAGGCAGCGGATGGCGAAGTTGACGTCGCCCTCGCACAGGGCCTCGTCGGCCGCCTGCCTCAGCGTGCGCAGGTGCCAGGGGGCCTCGGGACCCTCGGCCGCGATCAGGTGCCGGCCGATGTCGCGGGCGGGCGCGCCGAGGTTGTGCAGGGCCTTGGCGGCCCTGGTGTGCTGGGCCGCGTACTCCTCGTGCGGCATCGCGTTCAGTATCGCGGCGCGTATGCCTTCGTGCCGGAACCAGCCGTCCTCCAGCAGGCCGACGTCGCCCAGTGCGTTGACGATGTCGGCCGTGGCCTCACCGCTCAGTTCGAGCATTTCCTCCAGCGCCTGCCGGGTGGCGTGCTCCCCCAGGATGGCCAGTGCCTTGGCGGCCTGCCGCATCGAGCTCTCGCTGCGGAGCAGACAGGCGGTCACCGCGCGGCTGAAGACGTCCCCGAAGACGCACTGGTCCGGTGTCCTCCTGGCGAAGGCCCGGTAGTCTTCGGCGAGCGCCCGTACGATCAGCGGATTGCCGCCGCTGACCCGGTGGCAGTCCGCGGCGAGGCGCTGGGCGACGTGGTTGTCGAGGTAGTCGGCGAGAAGGTCGGCGACCCCGCGCGGGGACAGCGGCCCCAGGTGCAGGGACGTGCTGCTGAACTGGCGCAGGAACTCGGTCTGCAGGGTCGTGCGGCCGAACTTCAGCCGGCTGGACTGGGTGAACACCACGAGGATGCGGGCCGTCGTGAGGCGTCGCACCAGGTAGCGGAGGAAGCTCAGGGAGGCCAGGTCGGCGTGGTGGGCGTCGTCGACGGCGATGACGACCGGGCTTCGCTCGGTGAGGTTGAGGAAGACCTTGCACAGTCCGTGCAGCGCCGACGCGGGCAGCGCGGTGCCCGCCCAGGCGGACTCGGAGCCGGATTCGAAGCCGTTGTCGGCCTCGTACAGCGTCGCGGCCAAGGTGCCGTCCAGCAGCGCCTGGACGAACTCGACACCGCCGTCCGGCACGTCGACGCCGTACAGGAGCTGGCGCACCAGTCCCAGGGGCAGGGTCCGCTCGGCGCGCCAGCCCGTCGCGCTGAGAAAGACCGCACCGTTGGCGACCGCGTGTTTGGCCAGGCGCTGGAGGAGTGCCGTCTTGCCGCTCGCCACCGCACCGGTGACCACGGCGACACCACCGGCGCCGTTGATGCATCCGCGGACCAGACGGGTCAGGACGGAAAGCTCGCGTTCTCTCTCGATCAACCGCATCAATCGCAATCCCCGGGTCTTCAGCGCCATGGCTGAGCGTCAACTAGCTGCTTCGCTTCTGACCGACGACCCACACGGAGCACACAGCTCTGCGACGCTGCGCAGCGCGGGGCACACCCAAAGCCATGGCCAACGGATGCGGACGCCAGCGAGCCTCACCGGGCTTGGTGTGGGCTATAGTTCAGGGCCCGGGATGCCCCTGGCGCCGGCGCGCGTCGCCCACCTCAGCCCCCCTTCCCGACCGCAGGGAAGTATCCGGGCATGCCGCTTTGCCTCCGCAACCAAAGCGATGGACCGGAGCCTAGCACGCACACGCATCAGCCTTCGATAAGAACTCTTAACACGATTACTGAGTCCACTTGTTGACGCATCGCCAGTAGATGAGTGCGCGGCGAGTGGGACGAAGGCGTTGCGGAGGCCGGGACGTCGTTCGCGGCGGTCGGGGTTGCGGTCATCTCCCTTTCGCCGAGCGCGGGCGATCCGCACACCACAGCAGACGCGTGGCCCGGGGCGGTGGACGCTCGCCCGCCACCGTGGGAACCGCGTTCCGGCCGGCCGCCCCCTTCCCTTCTTCCACCCGTCCAAGGATTTAGAGGCGTGTAAGGCCTCGATTAGGACCCGCAGCAACTCTTGCCAACTGCGGCGTTCGTAGTTCGCCATGAGCACCGCTCAGGGGCATTCGATCGCTCGAAGTCAATGGATGAGAGGGCTGCGCAGCGCGATGACAGGTGAGTCGAATCTTGCTGTTCCCAGGGTCGACGACGATGGCATCGCCATCATCGGCCTCTCCTGCCGCCTTCCCCAGGCCCCCGATCCGGAGGCGTTCTGGCGACTGCTGAGCGAGGGGCACAGCGGCATCTCCGAGCTTCCCGCCGACCGGTTCGACGACGACGCGCGCCTCGGGGGCACCGGCACGCCGGCGGAACGCGGCGCCCGCTACGGCGGCTTCCTCGACCAGGTCGACCGCTTCGATCCCGGGTTCTTCGGGATCTCGCCCCGCGAGGCCCTCGCCATGGACCCGCAGCAACGGCTCGCCCTTGAGCTGACCTGGGAGGCCCTGGAGGACGCGGCCGTCGTGGCGGCGGACCTGCACGGCACCCGCACCGGTGTCTTCGTCGGCGCCATCTGGAGCGACTACGCGAACCTGCTGCACCGGCGCGGCGCGGACACCGTCACCCAGCACACGCTGACCGGCGTCAGCCGCGGCGTCATCGCCAACCGCGTGTCCTACACGTTCGGCCTGCACGGCCCCAGCCTGACCGTCGACGCGGCCCAGGCGTCCTCGTTGGTGGCCGTGCACATGGCGTGCGAGAGCCTGCGGCGGGGCGAGTCGGAGGTCGCGGTCGCCGGCGGCGTCAACCTCATCCTGGCGCCCGAAAGCACCCTGGCCAGCGCCAAGTTCGGCGGGCTGTCCCCGGACGGGCGGTGCTTCACGTTCGACGCCCGCGCCAACGGCTACGTCCGCGGCGAGGGCGGCGCCGTCATCGTCCTCAAGCCGCTCGCGGCCGCCCTCGCCGACGGCGACACCGTCCACGCGGTCATCCGCGGTTCGGCCGTCAACAACGACGGCGCGACCGACGGCCTGACCGTCCCCGGCAAGGACACCCAGGCGGACGTCATCCGCCGGGCCTGCCGCGAGGCCCGCGTGGACGCCGCCGACGTCCAGTACGTGGAACTCCACGGCACTGGCACCAAGGTCGGCGACCCCATCGAGGCTGCCGCCCTCGGCGCGTCCCTCGGCGCCGCCCACGCCCCCGAAGCGCCGCTCGCCGTCGGCTCCGTGAAGACCAACGTCGGCCACCTGGAAGGCGCCGCCGGCATCGTCGGCCTGCTCAAGACCGTTCTCAGCATCAAGCACCGGCAGCTGCCGCCGAGCCTCAACTTCGAGACGCCGAACCCCGACATCGACCTCGACTCACTGCGGCTGACCGTCCGGTCCGGGCTCGGCGCCTGGCCGCGCGACGACGCGCCCCTGATCGCCGGCGTCAGCTCGTTCGGCATGGGCGGCACCAACTGCCACCTCGTGGTCTCCGAACCCCCCGCCGACACCGCGCCGGCCGCCGCCCCGCCGACCGCCCCGAAGAGCGGCGGCGCGCCCGTGCCGTGGGCGCTGTCCGGCCGCACCAGGACCGCCCTGCGCGCGCAGGCCCGACGGCTGCACACCTGGCTGGAGACGCACCCGGACACCGACGACGGCGACCTGGCGTGGTCGCTCGCCACGACCCGCACGGCCTTCGAGCACCGCGCCGTCGTCCTCGGCCGTGACCGCGCGGACCTTCTCGACGGTCTCACCGCGCTGGCCCGCGACAAGGACGCGCCCGCCCTCGTCCGCGGCACGGCCGGCGCCACCGGCGGCACCGTGTTCGTCTTCCCCGGCCAGGGCTCCCAGTGGGCCGGGATGGCCGTCGACCTGATCGACACCTCCGAGGTGTTCCGGGCCGAGATCCAGGCGTGCGCCGACGCGCTCGCCCCGTACGTGGACTGGTCGCTGCTCGATGTCCTGCGCGGCGCCGAGAACTCTCCGTCGCTGGAGCGCGTCGACGTCGTCCAGCCCACCCTCTTCGCCGTCATGGTGTCGCTGGCCCGGCTGTGGCGCTCCCTGGGCGTCGAGCCGGACGCGGTCGTCGGCCACTCCCAGGGCGAGATCGCCGCCGCGTACGTCGCCGGAGCGCTGTCCCTGCAGGACGCCGCCCGCATCGTGAGCCTGCGCAGCGCCGCGATCGCCGACCTCGCGGGCAGCGGCGGCATGGCCGCCGTCTCGCTGCCGGCCGCTCAGGTCACCGACCGGCTGGAGCGCTGGAACGGCCGCCTCACCGTCGCCGCCGTCAACGGCCCCGCCTCGACCATCGTCTCCGGCGACCCCCAGGCCCTCGACGAGCTGCTCGCCGGCTGCGAGGCCGACGGTGTCTGGGCCCGCCGGATCCCGGTCGACTACGCCTCGCACTCCCCCCACGTCGAGGCCGTCCGCGACGAACTGCTGCAGGCGCTCGCCGACGTCGCCCCGCGCTCCTCCGACATCGCCTTCTACTCGACCGTCACCGGCGACGTCCTGGACGCCGCCGCCCTCGACGCGGACTACTGGTACCGGAACCTGCGCCACACCGTCGAGTTCGAACGCGCCACCCGCGCCCTGGCCGCCGCCGGCCACACGACCTTCATCGAGGTCAGCCCCCACCCGGTGCTCGCCAACGGCCTCCACGAGACCCTGGAGAGCGCCCTCGACGGAAACGCGGCCACCGCTCCGGTCGTCGTGGGCTCGCTGCGCCGCGACGAGGACGGCCCGCAGTCGCTGCTCACCTCCCTCGCCCAGGTGCACACCCGCGGCGTCGCCGTGTCGTGGCCCGCCCTCTTCGCGGGACGCAGCCCCCGCCGCACCCTGCTGCCCACGTACGCGTTCCAGCGCCGGCGCTACTGGCCCGAGCCGCCGCCCACCGCGCCGGCAGCCGGACCCGCACGGTCGGGCGCCCCCACCGATGCCGCGTTCTGGACCGCGGTCGAGAGCGGCGACCTCGACGCCCTGGCGGCCGAACTCGAACTGCCCGAGGAGCAGCGGCAGTCGCTCGACTCGCTGCTGCCCGTACTCGGCTCGTGGCGGCGCGACCGGAGCGGGGACACCGCACTCGACGGCCTCCGCTACCGCCTGACCTGGCGGCCCGTCAGCGCCGACGCGGAAACGGAGCTCAACGGCACCTGGCTGCTGCTCGTCCCCGCCGCACGCGCGGACACCGATGCCGTGACCTCGCTCGCCGCCGCCCTCGCCGCCCGCGGGGCCGGCGTCACCGCCGTGCCGGTCACGGAGGCCGCCGACGCCGGGCCGGCGCTGGCCCGGCACCTGGGCGACCCCGCCACCGGCGCCACCGGAGTGCTGTCGCTGCTGGCCCTCGACGATGACCTCGACCCGGGCAAGGCCCTGGACGCCGTCCTGGACGCCATGGACACCGCCGGTGCCACCGTCCCGCTGTGGACCGCCACGTACGGCGCCGTCACCGCCGCCCACACCGACGCGGCCCCCAGCCACGTGCGCTCCCGCACCTGGGGCCTCTGCCTCGCGGCCGAACACGCTCGCCCCGCACTGCGGTCGGGGCTGGTCGACCTGCCGGTGTCCGCCGCGGAGCCCGGCCCGCTCGACAGCCGCACCGCCGCCCGGCTGTGCGCGGTCCTGGCCGGCATCGACGGCGAGGACCGGGTCGCGATCCGCGACACCGGCATCTTCGCCCGCCGGCTCGTCCCCGCCCCTCGCCCCGCGCACCCCGGCGGCACGCCGTGGCGACCGCGCGGCACCGTCCTGGTGGCAGGCGCCGCCGACGCCTTCGGCCCCCATCTCGCCCGCCGGCTGGCCCGCACCGGAACACCGCACCTGCTGCTCACCGGCAGCCCCGACGGCATCGACGCCCTGCACGGCCTGGCCGACGAACTCACCTCCGACGGCACCGCGGTGACCGTCTCGACCGCCGACCTGGCGGACCACGACCAGGTCCGCGCACTGCTCTCCGGCATCCCCGCCGAACACCCGCTCACGGCAGTCGTCCACGCCGACGGCCCGACGGACGCGGCGACGGCTCTGTCCCTCGACGAGCTCACCCGCGACCTGGACCTCGATGTTTTCGTCGTCCTGCCCCCGCTCGCGGGAATCGTGGGCGACGCCCTCGGCGACACCACCCACCGGAACGGGGCCGCGCACGCCACCGTCCTGGACGCACTCGTCCAGCGCCGCCGCGCGCAGGGCCGCGCCGCCACCACCATCGCCTGGGGCGGGTCCCGGCCCCTCGCGCCCGAACTGATCACCGCCGCCGTCGAGCAGGCCCTCGCCGACGACGAGGCGGCTCTCGCCATCGCCGACATCGACGCGTCCGCCGTGCGCCCCGTCCCCCTGCTCGAAGACGTGCCGGACGTACGCGCGATCCTCGATCTGCGCCGCGCGGCCGAGCACGCGGCACCCGCCGCGGCCGGCTCGGACTCCCCGTGGGCACAGCGGCTCGCCGTCCTCGGCGAAGCGGACCAGCAGCAGGCCCTGCTCGAACTCGTCCGCGGCAACGCCGCCATCGTCCTCGGCCACGACTCGCCCGGCACCGTGGACGTCGACCGCACCTTCAAGGACCTCGGCCTCGACTCCACGGCCGCCGTCGAACTGCGCAACCGCCTCAACACCGCGACCGGCCTCCAACTGCCCGCCGCGCTCCTCTACAACTACCCCACGCCGCTCGGCCTCGTCCGCTTCCTGCGGAGCCGACTCCTCGGCGAGGGCCCCGTCACGGCGGACACCGCGGTCGAGGCCGGCGACGAACCCATCGCGATCGTGGGCATCGGCTGCCGGTTCCCGGGCGGTGTCAGCTCGCCCGAGGAGCTGTGGCAGCTGGTCGCCGACGGCGTCGACGCCATCGGTCCCTTCCCGGCCAACCGCGGCTGGAACCTCGGCAGCCTGTACGACCCGGACCCGGACGTCTCCGGCAAGACGTACGCCCGTGAGGGCGGCTTCCTGCACGACGCCGACCTGTTCGACGCCGACTTCTTCGGCATCAGCCCGCGCGAAGCCGTCGCCATGGACCCGCAGCAGCGTCTGCTGCTCGAAACGGCGTGGGAAGCGATCGAACGCGTCGGCATCGACCCGGCCCGACTGCACGGCAGCCGCACCGGCGTGTTTGTCGGTTCCATGGCCCCGGACTACGGCCCGCGTCTCCAGGACGCCCCCGAGGGCTACGGCGGCTACCTCCTCACCGGTATCAACCCCAGCATCTCCTCCGGGCGCATCGCCTACAGCTTCGGGTTCGAGGGTCCGGCGGTCACGGTCGACACCGCGTGCTCGTCCTCGCTGGTCGCGCTTCACCTGGCCGCCCAGGCCCTGCGCAACGGCGAGTGCACGATGGCGCTCGCGGGTGGCGTGACCGTGATGGCGACCCCGGGCATGTTCCTGGAGTTCAGCCGCCAGCGCGGTCTTGCGCCCGACGGCCGCTGCAAGTCCTTCGCCGACTCGGCGGACGGCACCGCCTGGGCCGAAGGCGCCGGCATGCTCCTCCTGGAGCGCCTGTCCGACGCCCAGGCCAACGGCCACCGCGTGCTCGCCCTGGTCCGCGGCTCGGCGGTCAACCAGGACGGTGCCAGCAACGGCCTCACCGCCCCGAACGGCCCTTCCCAGGAACGCGTCATCCGCCAGGCGCTGGCCGGTGCCGGCCTCAAGCCCGGTGACGTGGACGCCGTCGAGGCCCACGGCACCGGCACCAAACTCGGCGACCCGATCGAGGCCCAGGCCCTGCTCGCCACCTACGGCAAGGACCGGCCCGCCGACCAGCCGCTGTGGCTCGGCTCGCTGAAGTCGAACATCGGACACGCCCAGGCCGCGGCCGGCGTGGGCGGCATCATCAAGATGGTCCAGGCGATGCAGCACGGCCTGCTCCCCAGGACCCTCCACGTCGACGCGCCCTCCCCGCACGTCGACTGGGAGGCCGGGGCCGTCTCGCTGCTCACCGAGGCCACCCCGTGGCCCGAGAGCGACCGCCCGCGCCGGGCCGGCGTCTCCTCCTTCGGCATCAGCGGCACCAACGCCCACATCATCCTCGAACAAGCGCCGGTCGAAGCGCTGGAGACCGCCGAAGCCTCCCCCACGCTGCCGGTCGTTCCGTGGGTACTGTCGGGCAAGACCGAGCAGGCCGTGCGCGACCAGGCCGCCCGCCTGGCCGAGCACGTCACCGGCCACCCCGACCAGGACATCACCCGTATCGCCCACGCCCTGGCCACCACCCGCACCCACTTCGACCACCGCGCCGCCACCACCGGCACCACCCACGACGAACTCCTCACCGGCCTACGCGCCATCGCCAACGGCACCACACCCACGTCAACCACCCCCGGCGGGAAGATCGCGTTCCTGTTCACCGGGCAGGGCTCCCAGCGCAACGGCATGGGCCGCGAACTGTACGACGTCTTCCCCGCGTTCGCCGCCGCCCTCGACAACGTCTGCGACCACTTCACCCCCCACCTCCAACACCCCCTGCGCGACGTCATGTTCGCCCCCGAAGGCAGCGAACTGGGCGACCTCCTGCACCAGACCGCCTACACCCAACCCGCCCTCTTCGCCCTCGAAACCGCCCTCCACACCCTCGTGCGCACCTGGGGCGTCCACGCCGACTACCTCACCGGCCACTCCATCGGCGAACTCACCGCCGCCCACGCCGCCGGCGTCCTCACCCTCACCGACGCCACCACCCTCGTCGCCGCCCGCGGCCGCCTCATGCAAAACGCCCGCACCGACGGCACCATGATCACCATCCAAGCCACCGAAAACGAGATCCTCCCCCTCCTCCAGGCCCACGACGGCGTCACCATCGCCGCCCTCAACACCCCCCACTCCACCGTCATCTCCGGCGACCACGACACCGCCCACACCATCGCCCGCCACTTCGCCGAACAAGGCCGCAAGACCAGGCAGCTCCACGTCAGTCACGCCTTCCACTCCCCGCACATGGACGGCATCCTCGACGCCTTCCGGGCCATTGCCGAGTCCCTGACCTATACGGCGCCCACCACCCCGGTCATCTCCAACGTCACCGGACAGATCGCCACGGTGGAAGAACTGACCTCACCCGCCTACTGGACCCGGCACATCCGCGAAGCCGTCCGCTTCACCGACGCCCTCACCACCCTCCACAACAACGGCGTCACCACCCACCTCGAAATCGGCCCCGACACCACCCTCACCACCCTCACCCGCACCACCCACCCCGACACCACCACCATCCCCACCCTCAACCCCACCACCCCCGAAACCCACACCCTCACCACCGCCCTCACCACCCTCCACACCACCGGCACCAACATCAACTGGCCCACCCTCCTGGGACAGCACAGCACCCACACCGACCTCCCCACCTACCCCTTCCAACACCAGAGCTACTGGCTCCACCCCACCCCCACCACCGGCGACATCACGACCGCCGGCATCACCCCCAGCCACCACCCCATCCTCACCGCCACCATCGAACTCCCCGAAGGCAACGGGCACCTGTTCACCGGCCGTATCTCGGTCGACGAGCCCTCCTGGGCGATCGAGCACGCCGTGCACGGGACGCTGATCCTGCCGAGTGTCGCCTTCGTCGATCTGCTGCTCCATGTCGCCGCCCAGTTGGGCTGCAACCAGGTCGACGAACTGACGCATCACGTCTTCCTGGCCGTTCCGGAGCAGGGCGCACTGCACCTGCGTCTGTTGGTCGGTGCGGCGGACGACTCCGGCCGTCGGCCCTTCACCGTCCATTCGCGTCCGGAGGAAGCGGGCGAGGGCGACGAGTGGACACGTCACGCGACCGGCTTCCTGGCGACTGCCGCCCTTGCGCTGCAGCCCGACCTCACGGCCTGGCCGCCGACCGGAGCGATTCCGGTCGACGTGGACGACTTCTACCGGCGCATGTCGGGGGCCGGTTTCGGCTACGGCCCGCTGTTCCTCGGAGTCCGCGCGGCGTGGCGCGACGGTGACACGACGTACGCGGACGTGACGCTGCCGGACGGCGCCGACGCAGGCGCGTACGGCATCCACCCCGGGCTGCTGGACTCGGCCATCCAACCCGCTGCCCTCGGTACGAAGCGCCTGCCCGACACCGGCGAGGAGGTCGACCAGATCAGGGTGCCGTTCTCCTGGAGCGGGATCACCCTGTACGCCGCAGGTGCGACGCGGCTGCGCGTCAAGCTGACCTGGTCGGCGCAGGACACCCTGTCGGTCGTCATCGCCGATCCCACGGGCGCGCTCGTGGCAACCGCCGAATCGTTGGCGATGCGGCCGGTGACGCCGGACCAGTTGGCCTCCGCTCTCATCAAGCAGCCCGACTCCCTCTACCGGCTCGACTGGACGCCCGTACCGGTGCCGACCGATGTGCCCGCCCCGGCCGGCCCGTGGGGAATCCTCGGCAGCACGGACTCGCCGCTCGCGGCAGGGTTGGGGGCCATCGGTCTGCCCACGCAGTCGTACGCGGATCTGGCGGCTCTGCACGACGGAATCGCCGCCGGAGCGCCTGCCCCTGACCTGGTCCTTCCGGTCCTGTTTCCCCATGGAGCCGCCGAGGTCGGGGAGCTGCTCGTCGGCACGCTGGCGCTGGTGCAGGGCTTCCTCACGGACGAACTGCTGAACAGCACGCGCCTGGTGATCGTCACCCAGCACGCGGTGGCCACCACCGACAACGAGGACATCACCGACCTCACCACCGCACCCCTGTGGGGCCTCATCCGCTCCGCCCAGAACGAGCACCCCCACCGCATCACCCTCATCGACACCGACGGCCAGGACGCCTCGCACCGCGCCCTCCCCGCCGCCCTCACCACCGAGGAACCCCAACTCGCCCTCCGCGAAGGCCGAGCCCACGCCCCCCGCCTCACCCGCGCCACCCTCCCGCACGACACCGCCACACCCGCCCTGGACCCCAACGGCACCGTCCTCATCACCGGCGGCACCGGCGCCCTCGGCGCTCTCGTCGCCCGCCACCTCGTCACCGAGTACGGCGCGCACCACCTGCTGCTCACCAGCCGCCGCGGCCCCCAAGCCCCCGGCGCCACCGAACTCACCGACGAACTCACCGCACTCGGTGCCCAGGTGACCATCACCGCCTGCGACACCACCGACCGCGAAGCGCTCGCCGCCCTCCTCGCCACCGTCCCCGGCGAGCACCCCCTCACCGCCGTCATCCACACCGCCGGCATCCTCGACGACGCCACCATCACCTCCCTCACCCCCGACCAGCTCAGCGCAGTCCTCCGCCCCAAGGCCGATGCGGCCTGGCACCTCCACGAACTCACCCAGGACACCGACCTCTCCGCATTCGTCCTCTTCTCCTCCATCGCCGGCACCCTCGGCTCCCCCGGCCAGGCCAACTACGCCGCCGCCAACACCTACCTCGACGCCCTCGCCCACCACCGCCACACCAACGGACTCCCCGCCACCTCCCTCGCCTGGGGCCTGTGGGACACCGGAACAGGCATGGGCAGCACCCTGGACACCGCCGACGTCAATCGGTGGGCACGCTCCGGCATCGCCCCGATGAGCGTCAGCCTCGGCCTCTCCCTCTTCGACGCCGTTCTCACCGGCGCGGCCGGTGTGCCGCTGCTCATTCCCGCCCGACTCGACACGTCGTCCTTCCAGCAGGCCGAGAGCAGCGCGGTTCCGCCGCTCCTCCGGGGGCTTGTCCGCAAGTCCGTCCGGCGGGCCGCCGATTCCGGGCCGGCCGGCGGCGGATCGGCCCTGCAGCAGCAGTTGGCGGGCCGCAGCAAGGCGGAGCAGCTACCGGTGGTCCTGGACTTCGTACGCGGCCAGGTCGCGGCCGTGCTCGGGCACGACTCGACGGACACCATCGATCCGGACCGCGAGTTCAACAAGCTGGGTCTCGACTCCCTCACCGCCGTCGAACTGCGCAACGGCCTGTGCACGGCCACCGGCCTGCGCCTGCCCGCCACCCTGATCTTCGACTACCCGACCGCCTCCTCCCTCGCCACGCACCTTCAGGCCGAACTCGGCGGCGACGAAGCCGAGGCCGTGGCCTTCGCCTCACCCGTCGCCGCCGCCGCGACCGGCGACGCCGACGGCGGCGCGGAGCCGATCGCGATCGTGGGCATCGGCTGCCGGTTCCCGGGCGGCGTGAGCTCGCCCGAGGAGCTGTGGCAGCTGGTCGCCGACGGCGTCGACGCGGTCGGCGAATTCCCCGCCGCGCGAGGCTGGAACATCGACGAGCTCTACGACCCGAACCCCGACGCGCCCGGCAAGACCTACACCCGCCAGGGTGGCTTCCTCTACGACGCCGACCTGTTCGACGCCGACTTCTTCGGGATCAGCCCGCGCGAGGCACTGGCCCTCGACCCCCAGCAGCGTCTCCTCCTGGAGACCGCCTGGGAGGCTGTCGAGAGTGCGGGCCTGGAGCCGGCCGCGCTGCGCGGCACCCACACGGGCGTCTTCGCCGGCGTCGTCACGCAGGAGTACGTCTCCCTCACCCACCAGGGTCCGGAAGGCGTCGAGGGATACATCCTGACCGGCACCACGGCCAGCGTCGCCTCCGGCCGTGTCGCGTACGCCCTCGGGCTGGAGGGTCCGGCGGTCACCGTCGACACCGCCTGTTCCTCCTCCCTGGTCGCGCTGCACCTCGCCACGCAGGCCCTGCGCAACGGCGAGTGCGGCATGGCGCTCGCCGGCGGTGCGACCGTGATGGCCAATCCGGGCATGTTCCTGGAGTTCAGCCGCCAGCGCGGCCTGGCCCCCGACGGCCGCTGCAAGTCCTTCTCCTCGGCCGCCAACGGCACGACGTGGGCCGAAGGCGTCGGCCTGCTCCTCCTGGAGCGCCTGTCCGACGCCCAGCGCAACGGCCACCGCGTGCTCGCCCTGGTCCGCGGCACCGCCGTCAACCAGGACGGCGCCAGCAACGGCCTGACCGCACCGAACGGCCCCTCACAGCAGCGGGTCATCCGCCAGGCACTGGCCAGTGCCGGCCTCAAGCCCGGTGACGTGGACGCCGTCGAGGCTCACGGCACCGGCACCAAACTCGGCGACCCGATCGAGGCCCAGGCGATCCTCGCCACCTACGGCAAGAACCGCCCCGCCGACCAGCCGCTGTGGCTCGGCTCCTTCAAGTCGAACATCGGACACGCCCAGGCCGCGGCCGGCGTCGGCGGTGTCATCAAGATGGTCCAGGCCATGCAGCACGGCCTGCTCCCCAAGACCCTCCACGTCGACGCGCCCTCCCCCCACATCGACTGGGAGGCCGGGGCCGTCTCGCTCCTGACCGAGGCCACGCCCTGGCCCGAGACCGGCCACCCGCGCCGGGCCGGCGTCTCCTCCTTCGGCATCAGCGGCACCAACTCCCACGTCATCCTTGAGCAGGCGCCGGAGACGGTTCCCACGGCCGATGCCAAGGCCCTGACTCCTGGCGTGCTTCCCACGCTGCCGGTGGTTCCGTGGGTGCTGTCGGGGAAGACCGAGCAGGCCGTGCGCGACCAGGCCGCCCGCCTGGCCGCACACGTGACCGGCCACCCCGACCAGGACATCACGCGTATCGCCCACGCCCTGGCCACCACCCGCACCCACTTCGACCACCGCGCCGCCACCACCGGCACCACCCACGACGAACTCCTCACCGGCCTACA
>NZ_JBHVRK010000013.1:0-137603 GCF_042885845.1 Kitasatospora sp. NPDC058032
GTCTGGAACGAGAACGCCAAGCCGTTCAAGTGGACCAAGAGCGCCGACCAGATCATCGACCGGATCTGCCGCTACTGCTCACGCATCTCCGAACCAGCTCACTAGTCCGCCGCGCGCAGCAGCCGTCCGATCCGCTCGGCGAAACCCCGGTTGGCCGCGGCGGCGGCCCCGCTCACCCGGTCCATGTAGAAGAAGCCGTGCATCAGCCCCTCGCCCCGGGACACGGTCACCGGGACGCCGGCGTCCCGCAGGCGCCCGGCGAGCGTCAGCGCCTCGTCGTGCAGCACGTCGAACTCCGCCAGCTGGAAGAGCGCCGGGGGCAGTCCGTCCACCAGCGGTGCCCGCGCCGGGGTGGCCTCGACCGGCGGATCGGCCAGCCGCTCGCCGAGGTACTGCGTCCAGAACCACTTGGCGTTGACACGGGTGAGCGCGTACCCGTGGGCGTAGCGCCGGTACGAGGGCGTGTCGAAGTCCGCGTCCAGGGACGGGGTGATGACGGCGAGCGCCCGCAGCCGGCCCGGCCGCGTCCGGGCGAGGCCCACGGCGGCGCCGATGGCCAGCGCGCCGCCGGAGCTGTGCCCGCCCACGCCGATCCGCCCGGGGTCGGCGCCGAGTTCGGCCGCGTGCTCGACGGCCCAGGCCAGGGCCGCGGCGGCGTCCTCGTTGGGGAGCGGGAAGGGGTGCTCGGGGGCCGAGCGGCACTCGACGGCGAGCACCGCGACCTGCGCCGTGGCGGCGATCCGCCGCACCGGGGTGTCCTCCACCTCCAGGGAGTTGGCCACGAACCCGCCGCCCACCACGAACACCAGCAGCGGCAGGGCCTGCTCGGGCCGCGGGTGGTACAGCCGGGCGCGGACCGTCGTGCCGCCGGGGCCGGGTACGGCGATGTCCTTGACCTCGGCGACCTCCGGTCCCTCCAGCGCCACCTCCATCCAGCCGTCCACGGCGGTCCGCACCTCGGGGACCGTGAAGTCGTGGAAGTCGACCTCCCCCTCGGGCGCCGAGTCCAGGAACGCCCGCATCTCCTCGTGCAGTGCCATCAGTACCCCATTCCCAGTCCGCCGCTCACCGGCAGGACCGCGCCCGTGATGTACCGCGCCCGTTCGTCCGCGAGGAAGCGGACGGCCGCGGCGACCTCCTCGGCCGTGCCGGGGCGGCCCAGCGGCGTGGCCGCCAGCAGTTCCGCGCGCCGCGCCTCGGTGATCGCGGCGGCCATGTCCGTCTCGACCATGCCGGGCGCGACCACGTTGGCGGTGATCCCGCGCGGCCCCAACTCCCGCGCCAGCGAACGCGCCAGACCGATCAAGCCGGTCTTGGAGGCGGTGTAGTTGGCCTGCCCGGGCGCGCCCGCCATGCCGACGGCGGAGGAGATGAACACCATCGTCCCGCGCCGCCGGCCGAGCATGCCGAGCGCCGCCCGCCGGGCGACCCGGAAGGCGCCGGCGAGGTTGGTCTCCAGCACCGCCAGGAAGTCGTCGTCCGACAGCGTGAGCGACAACCCGTCACGGGTGATGCCCGCGTTGGCGACCAGCACCTCGACCGGGCCCTGCCGGGCCTCGACCGCCGTGAAGGCCTCCTCGACGGAACCGGCGTCCGTCACGTCGCAGCGCACCGCGAAGAACTTCCCCTCCGGTGGATCGGAGCGATGGGTGACGGCCACCTCGTCCCCCGCGTCCGCGAAGGCGTGGGCGATGGCGAGGCCGATGCCCCTGTTCCCACCTGTCACCAGTACCGAACGACTCACTGCTTCCTTCCCTCTCCGTGTTCCCTGCTCGGGGTCAGGGGCTGTCGTCGAACTCCCGCCGGGCGCGGACTGTCAGCCGCGCCCCAGGACCAGGACGCCGTTCTGTCCGCCGAAGCCGAAGGAGTTGCTCACGGCCACCTCCAGCGGCGCCTTCCGGGCCTCCTTCGCCACCACGTCGATCTCGATCCGGTGGTCCAGGCTCTCCAGGTTGGCGGTCGGCGGCACCAGGCCGTCCTCCAGCGCCAGCACCGTGTACACGGTCTCGATGGCGCCGGCCGCGCCGAGCGCGTGCCCGGTGACCCCCTTGGTGGAGGTGACGGCCGCCCGTTCGCCCAGCACCCGGCGCAGCACCCGGGCCTCCGTCACGTCGTTGAGCGGGGTGGACGAGCCGTGCGCGTTGACGTGGTCGACCTCGCCCGGGCCGACCCCGGCGTCGGCCAGGGCGGCGCGCAGGGCCCGCTCCGCCCCCTCGCCCTCGGGGTGCGGGGCCGACGGGTGGTGGGCGTCGGCGGAGGCTCCGTAGCCGAGCACCCGGGCCCGCACCCGGGCCCGGCGCGCCCTGGCGTCCTCCAGGCGCTCCAGCACCACCACGCCGGCGGCCTCGGCCACCACCATGCCGTCGCGGGCGGTGTCGAACGGCCGCGAGGCGGCGGCCGGGTCGTCGACGCGGCGGGAGAGCGCGCCCATCTGGGCGAGGCCCGCCATGGTCATGGGGGTGACCGGGGCGTCCGCGCCGCCGGCGATAACGACGTCGCAGGCTCCGGAGGCGAGCAGCTGGCGGGCGGTGCCGATGGCGGTCGGGCCGGAGGCGCAGGCGGTCGCGGTGACCAGGTTGGGCCCCCGGGCGCCGAGTTCGATCGCGAGGTAGGCCGCGATCATGTTGACCGGCGCCATCACCCACACCAGCGGGGAGATCCAGGCCGGTCCCTCCTCCAGGGTCTTGCGGTGCTCGGCCTCCAGGGTGCCCATGCCGCCCATCGAGGTGCCCAGGACGACGCCCACGCGGGCGCCGTCCCAGGTCGCGGGGTCGAGCCCGGCGTCGGCCACCGCCTCGCGCGCCGCCACCAGGGCGAGCTGGCTGACCCGGTCGAGCTTCCAGGCCTGGCCGGGGGCGAAGTGCTCGTCCGCCCGGTAGGCGGCGGCCCGGCAGGAGATGTCCACCGGGAGACCTGCGAGTTCCGGGTCCGTGGCGGCGGTCGGGGCGCCGGAGAGCACGCGCTCCCAGTTGCCCGGCACGCCGAGCCCGGCCGGGGAGACCAGCCCCAGGCCGGTGACGGCGGTCTCCTGACGGGAGGTCGGTGCGCTCACTTGACCGCCGCCCCCTTGGACTCGATCAGCTCGACGATCTCGGCCACGGTGTGGGCGGAGGTGATCTCGTCCGGGGCGAGCGGCACGCCCAGCGCCTTCTGCAGGGTCAGCGTCAGCTCGACCGTGACCAGCGAGTCGATGCCCAGCTCGTTCAGGGTGCCGCCGGTCTCGATCCGGGCCGCCGGGACGCCGTAGCGGGAGGTCAGGATCGCGGTCAGGTCCTCGGTGATCTTGCTCATGTCGGTGACTCCTCGGTCGGAAGAACAGGTGCGGATGCGGGTGCGGGTGCGGTTTCGCGTGCGGTTCGGGGGAGCGGTGGCCGTGCGGTCAGGAGTCCGCCGGGGCCGGGGCGAGGCCGGGCCACTCGAAGGCGCCGGCGCCCCAGGTCGCGCCGCCGCCGTAGGCCGTGACCAGGACGTGGTCGCCCTTGGTCAGCCGCCCGGCGTCGACGGCGTCGGCGAGGGCGAGCGGGATCGAGGCGGCGGCGGTGTTGCCGACCCGGTCGATGTTGGCCACCAGGCGCTCGGTGGGCAGGTCGAGCTGCTCGGCGACGGCGTGCAGGATCCGCAGGTTGGCCTGGTGGCCCACCACGGCGTCGACGTCCTCGACGTCCCAGCCGACCCGGCCCAGGACCTCGCGCGAGGACTCCGTCATCTTCAGCACGGCCTCCCGGAAGGTCTCGCCGCCGATCATGCTGAAGTACCGGTCCCCGTCGGCGACGTCCGCGTCGGCGCCGGGACCGCGCAGCGGGCGGGCGGAGCCGCCGGCCCGGACGGTGATCAGGTCCGCCCTGGTGCCGTCGCTGCCGAGGCTCAGGTCGAGCAGGGCGCCGGGCTCCCCGTGCTCACCGGCCCGCAGCAGCACCGCCCCGGCACCGTCGCCGAAGACGGCGAGGGTGGTGCGGTCCCGCGGGTCCAGGAGGGTGGAGAAGGTGTCGGCGGCCACCACCAGCACGTGCTCGGCGAGCCCGGCGGCGATGTGCCCCTGCGCCGCGGCGAGCGCGTACAGGAACCCGCTGCACACCGCGTTGACGTCGTAGGCGGGGATGCCGCCGAGGCCCAGCCTGGCCGCGACGTCGGGTGCGGTGGCCGGGCAGGGCCGGTCAGGCGTGGTGGTCGCGAGGATCAGCAGGTCGGCGCCGGCGGGCCGGCCGCTGGTCGCGGCGGCCGAGGCCAGGGCCCGCCGGCCGGCCCGCTCCGCGAGGTCGCCGGTGGCGGTGCCGGGGTCGACGACATGGCGCTGCCGGATGCCGGTCCGGGTCCGGATCCACTCGTCGGAGGTGTCGAGGCGTTGGGCCAGTTCGTCGTTGGTCACCACCCGCGGGGGCAGTGCGGCCCCCACGCCGGCGAGGACGGCGGCACGGGTCATCGGGCACCTCCGGTCGGGGTCGGTTCCTGGGGACGGTCGGGCCGGTCGGGCCGCACGCCCAGCCGGTGGAGGGCGCGGACGACGGCGTCGGGGTCCTCGGGCGGTACCGCGGCGGCCAGGTGGCCGTCCGGCCGGACCACCACCGCGAGCGGGCTGCTGCCGAGGGCGGCGCGCAGCCGCCGGCGCACCAGGGCGTCCGGTTCGACGACCGGGGCCAGTCCGGCGAGCTCCTTGAGCAGCCGCTCCTTGACGCGCTCCCAGTCGGCCGGGCGGGCGCGCCCCGGCCACAGCAGGACGCCGGGTTCGTCGCGGGCGATCAGCCGGCGCCCGTTCACCGGGGTGAGCGGCAGCGGCACCCGGTCGCCGGCGCGCAGGCCGGGCGCCTCGGAGCGGCTGGAGGCCGGGGTGTCGTAGCGGACGCCGAGCTGGCTCACCAGGGGGGTGATGCTGCGGCGCAGCAGTCCGGCGCGGTGGGCGAGGTGGAACAGGCCGTCCCGCAGCAGGATCCGCTTCGGGGTGCGGGCCATGCCCCACTTGGTCTGCGCGGTGGTGGTGCGGGCGACGAAGTGGGCGGCCGCCCGGCGCTCGTGGTCGTAGTGGTCGAGGACGTCCTCGTGCAGGCTGCCGTCGACGACGCCGGCGAGCCGCCAGCCGAGGTTGACGGCGTCCTGGATGCCGGTGTTCATGCCCTGGCCGCCGGCGGGGCTGGTGATGTGGGCGGCGTCGCCGGCCAGCAGGCAGCGGCCGACCCGGAAGGTGGCGGCGATCCGGCACCGGGCCCGGAAGACGGCGCTCCAGCGCAGCTCGCCGACCACGGGGTGCCCCGGGGCGCGGGCGTCGACCGCCTGCTGGAAGACCTCGCGGCCGGGCGGCGGGGTGCCGGGCTCCTGGTGGGGGACGGTGATGGCCAGTCGCCAGACACCCTCGCCGAACGGGCCGAGGGCGAGGCCGCCGTCGGGGGAGTAGCAGTAGTAGGTCAGGTCGTCGTCCGGCGCGCCGCTGACGGGGGCGTCGGCGACGGCGAAGCTGACGTCGACGACATCGCCGTCGAACTCCACGCCGAGCAGCTGCCGGGTGGTGCTGTGCGCGCCGTCCGCGCCGACCAGCCAGTCGCTGCGCAGGGTGCGGACGGTGCCGGCGTCGTCCTCCAGGGTGGCCAGCACGCTGCCGTCGGGCGACGTCCGGTCGAGGGCGGTGAGCCGCAGGCCGGACTCGACGGTGCCGCCGAGTTCGGTGAACCGGGCGCGCAGCGCCTCCTCGACGGTGTTCTGGGAGATGACCAGGGCGAAGGGGTAGCGGGTCGTACCGCCCATCGGGACCTCGCCGATCCGGCGGCCCCGGGAGTAGTAGCCGACGCCGGAGACCGGGTGGCCGTGGCCGATCAGGCGCCGGGTCACGTCGGTGCGGTCGAGCAGTTCCATGATCCTCGGCCAGAGCACATTGGCCCGCGAGTGCCGGGTGAAGCGCCGCTCGGCGTCCACCAGGCGTACCCGCGCGCCGCGTTGCAGCAGCTCGCAGGCGGTCACCAGGCCGACCGGCCCGGCGCCGACGATCAGTACGTCGATGTGCGTCCCGCTCATCGGGTCTCCTCCTTCGCTCGGTCGGCGGGGGTCGGTGCGGGCCGGGTGCGGCGGGCCGTCAGGCGGGTCACCAGCACGCCGGAGTAGGCGAAGCCGGCGCCCGCGTTGAGCACCAGTCCGCTCTCGCCGGGGGCGAGCCGGTCGACCAGGTCGGCGATCCCGGCCAGGGCGTCGCCCGGTCCCAGGTGCCCGGTGCGGTGTCCGACGGACAGCGTCGGCGCGGTCGTCACCTCGGCGATCGCCGGCACCCAGGCTTGCCGGAGCGTCTTGGCGCCCAGGCGCGGCAGCACCACGTGGGCCGGCCGGTCGGCGTCGGCGGTGAGGCCGGCGTCGGCCAGACAGTCCCGGACGACCGCCTGGACCATCGCGCGGGTGGTCGTGGTGAAGGCGTCCAGGCCGTGCCGGCTCAGGTAGGACTTCTTCGCGCGCCGGATGTCCACCCGCTGGTCGGGCCACAACGGGGCGGGCCCGAAGGGGAGTTCGCCGCGGTGCAGCAGCTCCAGCCGCGGGGCGGAGTGCGTCACCAGCGCGCGCAGCCGGAACAGGTCGCGCCCCTCGTCCAGCGGTCCGACCAGGGCGGCGGTGGCGCTGTCGCCGTAGACCAGCGAGTAGTCCGCGTTCCAGCGGTCGAAGGCCGGGGGCGTGAAGCGGTCCGCGGTGGTCACCAGCGCCCGGTCCACCGCGGGGTCCGCGGCGATCCGGGTCGCGGCGACCTCCAGCGCGGCGACGGCACCGTTGCACACCTGCTGCACGCCGATGGGCTGGGCCCGCTCGGCGCCGAGCGCGGAGGCGAGGAAGTGCGGGGCGGACCACACGTCGTGGCCCTGGTGGTACATCCAGGAGTGGGCGATCAGCCCGAGGCCGTCGCTCGGCCAGCCGGCGTCGGCGAGGACGGTGCGGGCGGCCCGCAGCGCCATCTCGGGCGGTGCCTCGGCGGTGGCGACCGGGACCTCCCGGTAGCCGAGGTCCTCGACATCGTCCGGGTCGAGCCGGCCCTGGGCGAGGGCCTGCCGCGCGCTCTCGCGCGCCGGCGGGAAGTACGCCTCCACGGCGGCGATGCCCAGTTCGGTGGCGAGGCGCATCTCAGGCCCCCGGCGCGGACCGTGCCAGCCGCGGCTCGAGCCGGCGGATGGCCTGCTCGGCGTCGGTGAAGTGGACGGCCTGCCAGCCGGCGGCTCGGGCGCCCGCGCAGTTCTTCTCCAGGTCGTCGACCAGCACGCACCGGGCCGGGTCGACGCCGGCCCGTTCGGCGGCGAGCGCGAAGATCTCCGGCTCGGGCTTGCGGCTGCCCACCTCGAAGGACATCACCAGGTCGTCGAAGAGGCCCTCGGGCGGCACCATCCGGCGCCAGTGGACGTCCCAGGCGGGCGGCATGTTGGACAGCAGTCCGACGAAGACGCCGTCGCCGTGCGCGGCGCGCAGCCACCGCTCCCAGGCAGGGTTGCCGCTGCGGCCCCCGAACCAGCGGTCGGCGAAGCCGGAGAGGTCGGTGCGCACGCCGTACTCCTCGGCGAGCACCGCCTGGACCTCGGCGGCCCAGACGTCCTCGGTCACCAGGGGCGTGTCCAGCGGGCCCATCGGGTCGGTGCCGTAGCGCTCGCCGACGATCCGCATGGCGCCCTGGAACTGCTCGGGGGTCATGCCCTGGCGGGCGCAGAACACCGCGGTGTCCTCGGCGACCGGCGGGGTGAGCACGCCCCCGAAGTCGGTCCAGACGGCGGAGACGGTGCCGGCCGCGAGACCGGTGGCGGGGCTGTCGGGCGTCGTCATGCGTTCCTCCTGGCGGCGGTGACGGGCGCGTAGGTGATGCCGAGGTCGGCGATGGTCCGGTCGTGCTGGCGCACCTCGACGGGCATCGTGCCCTCCGCCGGCACCGTGTCCTCGGCAGCCGCCGTGTCCTCGACCCCGGCCGTGCCCGCGGGCGCCGTCGCGGCGCCGCCGGGGGCTTCGGGGATGCTCAGCAGGACGGGCGCGTCGAGTTCGGCGAACCGGCTGAAGGTGCCGGTGAAACCGGTCAGGGCGAGTCCGGCGGCGGGTGCGCCGGTGGCGCGGGCGTGCCGGGCGAAGCACAGCTGGCGGGCCGCGTCGGTGAGGATCAGCGCGGTGAAGTGGTCGTTGGGGTGGACGAAGAGCGTCGGGTGGCGCAGCGGGACGGCCAGTCGCGCCTCCCGCACCGGGGCCGTCGTGGAGAGGCCGGCGACGAGGACGTTCTCCGCCCGGGCGCGGCCGACCTCCGCGGGCGTCGCGGGGGAGCCGGCGGGCCGGTCGGGCAGCGCGTCCGACCGCGGTGGTGGTCCGCCGTACTGCAGCGTGCGCAGGGCCCGGTACTCCGTCGCGCCGGCGTAGACGACGCCGATGACGACCTCGCCGAGCTCCGCGCGGCCGGCGCTCAGGGCGATCCGCCAGCGCACCGAGCGGACGGTGCCGGCGCGCTGCACCTGGTTCTCCGCGGTGATGTGCAGGGTCAGCGCGCCGTCGCCGTCCTCGAACAGCCGCTGCGCGGCGGGGCGGGTGCGGACCTCCCAGTCGGTCACCAGGAAGGCGGTGCTGAGCGGCAGTTCGAAGGCGGTGTGGGCGAGATAGCTCCCGGCCTGGCGGCAGGCCTCCAGCAGCAGCAGCGGATCGGCGCCCCGGGGATTGTCCGGAAGGTCGTTGTAGTAGGCGTGCCGGTGGGGCAGCCGGGCCGTTGCGGTGAATTCGTGTTCCCCGGTCGGCCGCGCGTCGACGAGGAAGACCTCCGTCCCGGCACCGCGGTGCACCAGCGCACCGATGTCGGCCGCCGGAAGAACGTTCCCTGCGGTCATCTGAAATGCCCCCCCTCGTTGATCTGAGCTCGATGAAGCCGCGGGCACGACGACCCTCGCGAGTCGGTGGCGGCGCGGTGGACCCATGCTCGCAGCGGGCATGCAAGGGCCACTCAAGCCGCGGCCTAGGCGGTCCGGCGTCCGCGTCGCCACACACAACCGAAATGACGCGTTCACGCCGGGCGTCAAGTTCCGGCCAAACGCAGCCGGCCGGTTTAGCCGAGAAACAGCCGGTCGTGCAGGAAAGCTGCGATTCGAAGGCACCGGAATGTGACGCGGGTCATATTTGCGTGTCCATGTCATTTGCCATGATGTTTTCTTGCCCGACGGCCGACCCGTCGGCCTCCCGCAAGTTCCCAGGGGGATTCACGTGTTAACTTTCCAGCTGCTCGGGCCGCTAAAAGTAGCGGTCGACGACCGGCCGGTCCAGATCAATGCCAAGAAACCGCGCATTCTGCTCGCCGCACTCCTGCTCGGCGGAAATCGCGGAGTCAGCAACGACCGGCTCGTCTCGCTCCTGTGGGACGGCGAGGAGCCTCCCAAGAACAGTCGCGGCGCCCTGCACATCCACATCAACCGCCTGCGTCGTACGCTGACCGACGCCGCGGGCGCGGGCGGCGACCTCATCCGCACCACCCCCGACGGCTACGCCATCGACGTCGGCGCCGACGGGCTGGACATCCTCCGCTTCGAACAACTGGAACACGAATTCCGCAGGCAGCGCGGCCGGCTCGGCCCGCAGGCCGAATCCGACCTGGCCGAGGCGGCGCTGGCGCTGTGGCGCGGTCCGGCGCTGTGCGACATTCCCAGCGAGCGGGTCCGCCGGCGGATCGCGGCGCAACTCGCCGAACGCCGGCTCGCCCTCATGGAATGCCGATTCGAGCTGAAACTGCGCACCGGCGCCCAGGAAGAGGCGATCGGCGGAATCCGCAGCGCCCTGATCAATTACCCGCTGCACGAGGTGCTGTGGGCACAACTCATTCGCGCGCTCTACGAGACCGGCCGCAAGGCGGAATCGCTGGAGGCCTACCGCGCGCTTTCCCGGACACTCGCCGAGGAGGCCGGAATCGATCCCGGCCGGGAACTCCAGGAATTGCACCGGAGCATCCTGGACGACTCCTACGCACCGCCCGGCGCGTACCCGGCCGTCGCGCCGCCGGAGCCGGAACCCGACCACGACGGCGCGCCGATCGCCCCCCACAGCTGGACCGAGCTCTGCCAGCTCCCGCCCGTCGTCGCGGACTTCGTCGGCCGCGAGGAACCGCTCGAGCAGGTGGCCGCCCTGCTGAAGGGCAACGCTGCGGGCAGCGCGTTGCCCATCGTGGTGGTCACCGGCCCGGCCGGCGTCGGCAAGACCGCGCTCGCCGTCCGGGCGGCCCACCAGGTGCGCTCGCACTTCCTCGACGGCCAGTGGTTCGTCCGCTTCGACGGCGCCGACCGGCCCGAGTCCCCGTCCGAGGTGCTGGCCGAGCTGCTGCGCCGCTCCGGTGTCTCCAGCGCCGCCATCCCCTCCGACGTCGAATCGCGCGCCGCCCTGTTCCGGGCCCGGCTGGCCGACCGGCGCGTCCTGCTGCTGCTGGACGACGTCCGCGACGCCGAGCGGATCGTCCCGCTGCTGCCCGGGACCTCCAGCTGCACGGTACTGATCACCAGCCGCAGCAACCTGACCGAGCTGGTCGCCCTGCACGGCGCCCGGCTGGTCCCGCTGAACGTGCTCACCGCGGGCGAGGCGGAGTCGCTGCTGGGCACCATGCTCGGCCCGGGACGCTCCGCCGCCCGGCGGGAACTCGCCGAACTCGCCGAGCTGTGCGCCCACCTCCCGCTCGCCCTGCGCGTCGCCGCCGCCAGCCTGCTGTCGAGACCGCGGCTGCCGCTGCGCACCTACGTCGAGGAACTGCGCCACGGCAACCGGGTGGCGAAACTGACCGTGGGCAGCAACCGGCGCGCCGCCGTGCAGGCCGCCTTCGACCTCTCCTACCACGCCCAGACCCCGCGGGCGCAGCGGCTCTTCCGCACGCTGGGGCTGGTCCCGGTGCGCGACTACACCGCCGCCTCCGCCGCCGCCCTGCTCGACCTGTCCGTCCCGGACGCCGAACTGCTGCTCCAGGACCTCGCCTTCGCCAGCCTGCTGGAGGAGCACCTGCCCGGCCGCTACCGCTTCCACGAGCTGATGCAGATCTACGCCGCCGAGCGGGCGCGCGAGGAGGACACCCCGCAGGCCCGCCGGGCCGCCGAGCTGCGGCTGTTCGGCTGGTACCTGCACAGCGCGGCCTCGGCCGTGGTCCCGCGCTACCCGGGCATGATCCGGCTGCCGCTGGCCGAGCGGCCCGCGGCCGTCCACCCGCTGTCCTTCGCCACCGACGAGGCGGCCCTGCAGTGGCTGCTGGTGGAACGCGCCAACCTCATCACCGTCATCGCCTGCACCGCCGCCCGCGACTCCCGGCAGGCCCACGAGATCGGCTGGCTGCTCACCGACGTGCTGCGCGGCTACTTCTGGTCGGGCTGGAACGGCAACGAGTGGAAGACGGCCGCCGGTTGGGGCCTCGCATCCGCCCGCAAGGCCGGCGATCCGCCGGCCCAGTGGGCGATGAACTACAGCCTGGGCCTGGCCAACTACCGCAGCGCCGACTACGACCGGTCCCACGCGCACCTGACCGAGGCCTGCGGCCTCGCCTCGCGGCACGGCCTGCGCGCCTTCGCCGCCGAGACCAGCAACGCGATGGGCCTCCTGCTGCTCGCCCAGGGCCGGCTGGGCGAGGCCGCGCGGGCCCTGGAGGGCGGCCTCGACCTGGACCGCGAGCTGGACCTGCCGATGGCGGAGGCCAGGGCCCGGCGCCACCTGGGCAGCGTCGAGCACGCGCGCGGCCACTTCGACAACGCCCTGGCTCAGTTCGCCCGGGCACAGGAGATCGACCGGGAGCACGGGGTCGAGTTCACGAAGTCGGAGAACCTGGGCCGGATCGGGCTCACCCTGTGCGCCCTCGGCCGGTCCGAGGAGGGTCTGCGCGCGCTCTGGCTCGCGCTGCGCACCAGCCACGACCTGGGCGGGCGGTTCGACCGCGTCGCCGCCCACGCACGGCTGGCCGTCGGACAGTTGATGGAACGTCAGCCGAAGATCGCGACCGAGCACGCGCGGGCCGCCGAGATGCTGGCCAAGGACCTCGGCGACCAGATCGTCTCGGCCGACGCGTACAACATCCTGGCGTCCTGCAGCCGGATGTCGGGGCGGCTGGACCTGGCGGAGCAGGAGCACGAGCGGGCCGCCGAGCTGGCCGCCCTCGCCGGGCACGCGCAGTCGGCCGTCGAGGCGCTGTTCGGGCTGGCGCTGATCCGCATGGAGCGGCGCCTCCCGGAGGAGGCGCTGGACTGCCTCGCCCGGGCGATGGGGGCCGCCCGCGGGGACCGCCTGGTGCTCTGCGAGGCGCAGAGCCTGCTGCTGCGCTCGATGGCCTTCTGCGCGATGGGCGCCTGGCCCGACGCCGTGCGGTCGGCGACCGAGGCCGTGCGGGCGTACCACGCGCTCGGCGGCACCTGCGGCGAGGAGCGCTCGCGCGAGCTGGTCCGCCAGGCCGAGCTGCGGATGTTCGACCTGACCCAGTTCCTGCGCTCGGCGCCGCGGTTCGTCCCGCTGGCCACCACCGTGCTGGCGCAGTCGGCCTGCGGCTTCGACAGCTGAGCCGGGGCGCGGTCCGGTCCCGGGCGCGCGGGCGGGGCCCGGCGACCGGGGGTTCTCGAATGCAAGAGCGATGAAAGCGACCCGACATCGCCGTCTGACACCGTGGAAACCGTTCAGCTCGGGAGCACAGCGTCGTGCCCCCGGTGTCTGTGCCCGGCTCGGCGGCACATCCACCACGGGCCATCAGTCAGCAAGGAGGTTGTGCTCGTGTCCCCTTCGGCGTCCGTCCTCCACAGGAACGACGTGTTCGGCTCCATCCCCACCGCCGGTCAACCCCCGGTGCGCATCCAGGTGCTCGGCCACTTCCAGGCCGAGGGGGACCACGGCTGCGCGACGCCCAGCGCGCCGAAGGTCAGACAGGTCCTCGCGCTGCTCGCCGTCAACGCCCACCAGGTGGTCCCGGTCTCCGCGATCTTCCGGGAGCTGTGGCCCGAGGAGGCCCCGCGCACCGCGCTGCGGACCGTGCAGACCTATCTGGGGCAGCTGCGCAAGCTGCTGGCCGACGCCACCGGCCTGCCCACCGCCGTGGTGGCCAAGGACATGCTGGTCACCGAGGGCCGCGGCTACATGCTGCGCGGCGGCGCGGTCACCCTCGACACCCGGGAGTTCGAGCGCCTGGTGAACCGGGCGCGCAGCGCCGCGGCGGCCCAGGACCACGCCAAGGCCGCCATGCTGTTCACCTCGGCGCTCGCGCTGTGGCGCGGTCCGGCGCTCGCCAACGTCCAGGCCGGCCCGCTGCTGCACGCCCACATCGGGTGGCTGGAGGAGTCGCGGCTCAGCGTCGTGGAGCAGTGGATCGCGGCGAAGCTCGCGCTGCAGCAGCACCAGGACGTGCTGGGCGACCTCACCGCGCTGGCGGTGCAGCACCCGCTCAACGAGGGTCTGCACGCCCAGCTGATGACGGTCCTGCACCGCTGCGGGCGGCGCGCCTCGGCACTGGAGGTCTACCAGCAGCTGCGCACCCGGCTGATCGAGCACATCGGCCTGGAGCCGTCCTCGCAGGTCAGGGCGCTGCAGCAGGTCATCCTGGCCGGCGACCAGCTGCCCGAGGCCGTCACGGCGCTCGGCGGCGCGGCGTCCCGCCGGCTGGCCGACCGCGGCCGGCGGGGTCTCGCCCGCCCCGCGTGACGTCTCCGGCCGGCCCGGGGCGACCCGCGCCGGTGCCCGGCCGGCGGTTCCCCACCTTTCCCCGCCCTTTCCTTCCTTCCTTTCACGAGAGGCCGTTCATGCGTCTGCGCATCCACACCGAGCCGTCCCAGGGCGCCTCCTACGACACCGTGCTGAAGGTCGCCCGGACCGCCGAGGAGCTCGGCTTCGACGCGTTCTTCCGCTCCGACCACTACCTGAAGCTGGGTGACGTCGACGGCCTGCCGGGCCCGTCCGACGCCTGGGTGACCCTGGCCGGTCTCGCCCGGGAGACCTCCCGGATCCGGCTCGGCACGCTGGTCACCCCCGTCACCTTCCGCTGGCCGGGCCAGCTCGCGATCCAGGTCGGCCAGGTCGACCACATGGCGGGCGGCCGGGTGTCGGTGGGCATCGGCACCGGTTGGTACGCCGCGGAGCACGCCGCCTACGGCATCCCCTTCCCGGCCAAGCGGTTCGGGCTGCTGGAGGAGCAGCTGGAGATCGTCAAGTCGCTCTGGGAGACGCCGCCCGGCGGCAGCTACGACTTCGAGGGCGAGCACTACCGGCTCACCGGCGCGGTGGCGCCGCTGCGGGCCGGTGACGGCCGGCCGCAGATCATCGTCGGCGGGGTCGGCACCGGCAGGACGCCGGCGCTCGCCGCGAAGTACGCCGACGAGTTCAACACCGCCTTCGTCACCCCCGAGCGGGCCGCCGAGCTGTACGAGCGGGTGCGCGAGGAGTGCCTGGCGGTGGGCCGTGACCCGCGGTCGCCGGAGTTCTCGATCATCCAGACCGTGTGCGCGGGCAAGGACGACGCCGAGGTCAAGGCGCGCGACGAGGCGTTCAGCGAGACCCTGGACGGCAACGCGCTGCGCGGCACGCCGGCCGAACTGGTCGACCGGCTGGGCCGGTTCGCCGAGGCCGGGGCGCAGATCGCCTATCTGCGGGTGCTCGATCTGCACGACCTGGACCACCTGGAGCTGATCGCCTCCGAGGTCCTGCCGCAACTGGCCTGAGCCCGTCGCGGGGCGCGCAACGCCGAGGGGCCGCCGGAGATCCGGCGGCCCCTCGGTCGTGGTGGTCGGCGGTCTCAGTCAGCGGCGTGGGCCACCTCGGCGGTGCGCGGCAGCGCGCTCTCCTCGGTGGCGCCGGCCACGGCGCCGCGCGGCTCGCGCAGCAGCAGCGCGACGACCACGAAGGTGACCGCGCACAGCGCGGCCAGCACCCAGAGCAGGCCGTGGAAGCCCTGGGCGAAGGCCGAGGCGGCGGTGTCGGCGAACGCGCCGCGCTGCGAGGCGGGTTCGACGGTCTCGACGGCGCTCTTCAGCTCGCCCTGGTTCATCAGGTTGGCGAGCGCGGCCGGGTCGTCGGCGTAGCGGCTGCTGAAGCCGCCGAGCTTCCCGCTCACCTCGGACTGGGTGAAGCTGACCAGCAGCGAGCCGGCGACCGCGATGGCGATGGTCTCGCCGGCCAGCCGGACGGTGTTGAACATGCCGGCCGCCATGCCGGCCCGGGAGACCTCGACGCTGCTCACGGCGGCGCCGTCCAGCAGGCCGAAGGAGAGGCCGACGGCGATGCCGATCAGGGCCAGCGGCGGCAGCAGCGTCAGGTAGCCGACGCCGGGCTCCAGCACGGTCAGCCAGGCGAGGCCGACCGCGGTGAGGATCACCGTGAAGGCGATCTGCACCTGGGCGGGGATCCAGCGGGTGGCGTAGCCGGCGATGGTCGGGAAGAACAGCGTCAGGCCGGTGAGCATGATCAGGATGAGACCGGCCTGCTGGGCGCTGACGCCGTCGGCGGCGATGAAGTACGAGGGCAGGTAGACCGCGAGCGGGGTGAACCCGAAGACCACCGGGATGGTGGCGAGCGAGACGCCGACGAACTTGCGGTGCTTGAGCAGGCCCAGGTCGAACATGGGCTCCGACTGGCGCTGCTCGACCACGCCGAAGAGGACCAGCAGGACGACGAAGCCGATGAAGCTGCCGAGCACCAGCGGGCTGCTCCAGCCGGCCTGCGGGCCCTCGACCAGGCCGAGGATCAGCAGCAGCAGCGCGAGGGTGAAGGTGATGGTGCCGGGCCGGTCGACCTTGCTCGCCGCCGGGTTGCGGGAGTCCGCGAGGGTGGGCGTGAGCAGCAGCACGACCAGGCCGATGATCGCGGGCACCAGGAAGACCGAGCGCCAGCCGAGGTTGCTGGTCAGCAGGCCGGCGATGCTGGGCCCGAAGGCGAGGCCCAGGCCGATCGAGGTGCCGAAGAGGCCGAAGGCGCGGGCCCGGGCCGGGCCGTCGAAGGCGTGGGCGAGGATGGCGCTGCCGCTGGTGGTCGCCGCGGCGGCGCCGATGCCGGCCACCGCGCGGGCGAGGTCGAGGACGAGGATGTTCGGCGCCAGCGCGGAGATCAGGGCGCCGCCGCCGAACAGCACCAGGCCGACCTGGAACACCTTGCGGCGGCCGACGAGGTCGGCGATCGAGCCGCTGGCGAGCATGAAGCCGGCGTAGGTCAGGTCGTAGCCGTTGACCACCCACTGCCCCGCCGCCAGGGAGTTGCCGAGGTCGGAGCCGATCGACGGCAGCGCGACCGACGCGCCGGTGATGGCCAGCGGGAACAGGACCACGGTGAGGCAGATGGCGAGGAGCGTCAGCCCCGGCCGGCGGACGTCGTCCTGGGGTAAGGCGGTCGAGGTCATGGGCGTCTTCCTTCGTTGACGGGCGGCCAGGACGGGACCGGCCGGGTAAGGTGTACGACATGAATCAAACAGATCCTAGGAGTGTACGATCCCGCTCAAACACCACTTCGCGCAAGTCGGATGCGAAAGTCACCGCTCGGGCCGCCACTCTGACGCACCGTCATCCGCGTGAGGTGCCGTTGCTGACGGTGCTGCAGGCGGTCGCCGATCCGGTGCGGCTGTCCCTGCTGCGGCAGCTCGCAGCCGCCGAACCCGCCGAACTCGCCTGCGGCACCTTCGATCTGCCGATCCGCAAGTCCGGGCTGAGCCACCACTTCACCGTGCTGCGGCAGGCCGGACTGCTGCTGCAGCACGACGACGGCTCGCGCCGGCTCAACCGGCTGCGCCGGGCGGAGTTCGACGAGCAGTTCCCCGGCCTGCTGGACCTGGTCCTGGCGGACCGTCCGCTCACCGAGCCGCCGGCCGACGAACTGCCGCCCGTCGACGCGTCGGTCACTGGAACGTGACGTGCCGCGGCGTCATCCGGTAGACGACGCGGGACGGCGCGTCCGGCGGGACCGTCGCGTCCTCCACCCCGTAGCGCTTCGCCAGCCGCAGGAACGTCGACGCCGCCGGGTCCGGCTCCACCAGGTCGACCTGGCCCCGGATCTCCAGATAGCGGTAGGGCTGATCCGGGTCGATGACCGAAACCGCCACCGCGGGATTCTCCTGGATGTTCAGGTACTTTCGCCGCAGCGTCGAATTGGTGAACCACAGGTGGTTCCCGTCCCACGCGAACCACGTCGGGTTCACCTGTGGGGAACCGTCCGGCCGGACCGTCGCGAAATGCGCGAAGAGTGGCCGCTCCAGCAGGTCTCGATGGCTCTCAGGAATCACGGGGACTACCCTTCTCTCCGCGCGTTCGGACGGAACTCCCGACATCGGTCGAGATCCTGGCGAACCGCGGTCCGGCCTGTCCAGCAGCGCCGCAGCGGCCTCGGGTGAGCCTTGTGCGGGCCTTGTGCGCCGGCGCCTAGCCTCGGTCGAAACGTCATCGTGCGAAGGGGGTCCGGCGTGTCCAGGTTCACCGGAAAGGTCGTGGCGATCACGGGGGCGGCCCGCGGGATCGGCCGTTCCTACGCCCTCGCTTTTGCCGCCGAGGGGGCGCACGTCGTCCTCTCCGACATCGCGGCCCAGATCGATTCCGTGCCGATTCCGATGGGCACCTCGAAGGACCTGGAGGAAACCCGGCGGGCGGTCGAGGAAATCGGCGCCAAATGCGCCGTGCGGACGGCCGACGTCCGGGTCTCCGCCGAGGTGGACGGCGTCGTCGCCACGGCGGTGGAGGAGTTCGGACGGCTGGACGTCGTCTGCGCCAACGCCGGCCTGTGGAGCACCTCCCCGCTGCTGGACATGACCGACGAGGTCTGGCGCGACATGATCGACACCGACCTGACCGGCGTCTTCCACACCTTCCGGGCCGCGGCCCGGGTCATGGTGCCGCAGCGCGGCGGCCGCATCCTGGTCACCGGCTCGGTCGCCTCCCGGGTCGGCGCGGCGAACATGACCCACTACGCGGCGGCCAAGTGGGGCGTGCTCGGCCTGCTCAAGTCCGCCGCGCTCGAACTGGGCCCGTACGGCATCACGGTCAACGCCGTCTCGCCCAGCTTCACCAACACCGCGATGATCAACAACGAGCTGAACTACCGCCAGTTCAGTCCCGACGACCCCACCCCGCAGGCCGCCGCCGCGGCCTGGGCGAGCCTCATGCCGATGCGCGTGCCGTACATCGAGCCCTCGGAGGCCGCGGACGCCGCGCTGTTCCTGGCCTCCGACGCGGCCCGGCACATCAGCGGCGTCTCGCTCGACGTGGCCGCCGGCTGGAACGCCCAGTACACGGCGTGAGCGGCGGGTAGGTCCCGGGGGAGGCCGTCATGCGGTACGAGGTGCTCGGCCCGCTGCGGGTCACCGCCGGAGCCACCGTGCTGACCGTCAACGCGCCCAAGGTGGCGACGCTGCTGACCGCCCTGGTGGTCCGGGCGAACACGGTCGTCTCCAAGGAGGCGCTGATCACCGAGCTCTGGGACGGCTCCCCGCCCCGCCGCGCGTCCGCCGGCCTGCACGTCTACGTCTCCCAGCTGCGCAAGCTGCTGGCACGGGCCGCGCCCGGACCCTCGCCGATCGTCACCGAGCACCCCGGCTACCTGCTGGCGGTCGATCCGGCCGACACCGACTGGGGCGAGCTGGAACAGCTCACCCGCCTGGCCCGGGCCGCCCGGGCGGCCGGGGACCTGGAGGAGAGCTCCCGCGCGCTGGCCCGGGCGGTCGCCCTGTGGCGCGGACCGCTCCCGGACCCGCGCCGGCACGGCCCGCTGATCGGGGTGTTCGCCGCCTGGGCGAGGACCCGGCGGCTGCAGTGCCTGGAGGACCACGTCGAGGTCGGCCTCGCGCTGGACCGGCACCGCTCGCTGATCGGGCTCCTCTCCGCCCTGGTCGCCGAGCACCCCCTGCACGAGGCGTTCCACGCCCAGCTGATGCGGGCCCTGTACGCCTCGGAGCGCCGGGCCGAGGCGCTGTGGGCCTACCGGCGGGCCGGGGCCACGCTGCGGCGGGAGCTGGGCCTGGGCCCGGGCCGGCAGCTGCGCGAGGTGCACCGGGCGATCGTGGCCGGCGAGCCCGTCCCGGGACCGCACCCGTACGAGGTGGGTGCCGACGCCCGGCCCTGACCCCGGCCGCCGCGCGCCGGGCGCGGATGCGGGAGCGCCCGGGTGGGCCTAGCGTGGCCCCATGGAGCTGTTTCCTCCGATCCCGCTGTCGCGGTGGCAGGACTCCAAGGCGACCGTGCACCGGTTCGCCCAGGTCGTCGGCAAGATCCGCCTGGCGGAGAGCGTGCGGCGCAACCACTGGTGGAACGTCCCCTACTACCTCACCGGGCGCGGCATCACCACCCGGCCGATGGCCCTGCCCGACGGGGGCGGGACCTTCTGCGTCGACTTCGACTTCGTCGACCACCGGCTGGTGGTCTGCTCCTCGGACGGCCGCCGGGTCTCGTTCCCGCTCACCGGGCAGTCCGTGGCCTCGTTCTACCGCCAGACGCTCGACGCCCTCGCGGTGGTCGGCGTGCCGGTGGCCCTCCCGCACCCGCACCCCTTCGACCTGCCCGACGCCGGGCGGCCGTTCACCGAGGACACCGAGCACGCCGCGTACGACCCGTTCTGGGTCAACCGCTACTGGCAGGTGCTCGGCCAGGTCGCCCTGGTGCTGGAGGAGTTCGCCGCCCGCTTCTGCGGGAAGATCAGCCCGGTGCACCACTTCTGGCACACCTTCGACATCGCGGTCAGCCGCTTCTCCGGCCGCCGGGTGGACCAGCCGCCGAGCGTCGACCCGGTGACCCGCGAGGCCTACTCCCGGGAGGTCATCAGCGCCGGCTTCTGGTTCGGCGACGACACCTTCCCCCGGCCGGCCTTCTACTCCTACGCGGCGCCCGAACCCGCCGGCCTGGCCGAGCGCCCGCTGCGCCCCGGCGCGGCCCGCTGGGTCGAGCGCAACGGCAGCCACCTGGCCGTCCTGGAGTACGACGACGTGCGCGGCGGCGAGGACCCGCGGGCCGCGGTGCTGGACTTCTACGAGTCCGTCTACCAGTCCGCGGCCGGCCTCGCCGACTGGAACATCGGCGGCGAGGCCTCGCCCGGCGGCGTCACCGACCCGGTGGCCGCCCGCGGCGCCGGCTGATCTACCGCGCGGTGAGGCGGCGGCCGAGGTCGTCCAGGTACGGGGTGCCGTAGGCGTCCGCGAGGTCGTCGAGGTCGATCATCGGCGGGATGTCGATCACGGGCTGGCGCTCGACCAGGAAGGCCACCGTCTCGTGCACGATCCGGGTCTCGTCGGCCCCGGCCGCGGTGATCCGCGGGTGGTCGAGCACACCGTCGGTGACCCGGATCCGCGTCTCGGCCTCGGCGGCTCCCTCGCGGACCCGGACCAGGTGCTCGTGGTCGCCCAGGGACTCGACCTGGATCTCGACTGCCATGGCGCTCTCCGCCTCTCCACGTGGGCAGGGCCGTGCGGCCGTACCTCGCATGGATGCTAACGCCCGGTCGGCGTGACGGCGGTGTCGGCCGCTCGGGGGCCCGGTCGGCGCGTCGGTGGACGGTCGCGCGGGCGCGCCGGTGCGCCGGTGCGCGCCCGGGACCTTCGGCCGACGGGTGCCTCAGCCGACGGGCGCCTCGGCTGCCGGGGCCTCCTCGACGATGCGGCCGTCGCGGAGTTCGACCACGCGGTCGGCGAGCTCCATGAGGTTCGGGTCGTGGGTGGCGACCAGGATGGTGACGCCCTCGCTGCGGACCACGGCGCGCAGCAGCTCCATGATGGAACGGCCGGTCTCCGAGTCCAGCTGGCCGGTCGGCTCGTCGGCGATGATCAGGTCGGGCTCGTTGGCCAGGGCCCGGGCGACGGCGACGCGCTGCTGCTGGCCGCCGGACAGCTCGCCGGGGCGCTGGTTGGCGTGGTCGGCCAGGCCGACCAGCGCCAGCAGGTCGCGGGCGCGCTCCTCGCGCTGGGCGGCCGGCACCTTGCGCAGCCGCATCGGCACGCCGACGTTCTCGGCGGCGGTGAGCACCGGGAGCAGGCCGAAGGACTGGAAGACGAAGCCCAGCCGGTCCCGGCGCAGCGCCAGCCGGCCGTCCTCGTCCAGACCGCCGAGGTCGGTGCCGTCCAGGGTGATGGTGCCCCCGCTCGGGCTGTCCAGGCCGCCGACCAGGTTGAGCAGGGTGGTCTTGCCGGAGCCGGAACGGCCCTTGAGCGCGGTGAGTTCGCCGCGGCCGATCGTGAAGGAGACGCCGCGCAGGGCGTGCACGGCCCGTTCGCCGGTTCCGAAACTGCGGTGGACGTCGGTGACGGTCACCATGGGAGCGGTCGCGGTGCCGGCCGGTTGCTGCGTCATACGGCGTCCCCCCTGGGCGGGCTCCGGCGCGTCCCGCCGACGGGGCGGCGCCGGATTGTTTGAAGTGTCCATGGCTGCGCGAATCCGGTAAGAGCCGACGTGCCGTCAGGCATGGTCCGGTCGTGGTTCGGAGCATTTGCTCATTACTTGCATCCTTCGCGCAAGTCCCTTCCCTTCTTTGACCGGATCTGACAGCATCGTCCGCTATCCGGTGATCAAGCGCCGGAGATCACCTTGCGGCGCCCGTGGGCGCCCCTCCGCGCAGTGGGAGACGCGAGCCCGGTCCGGGCGGCGCGGTACGGCGCGGACATTCCTGAGGACCGGGGGAGGAACAGGATGCTCGGCTTTGTCGTGCGCCGTCTGCGCGGGCGACTGCCCCTGGCCGCCGCCGCCCTGCTCACCGTACTGATCACGACGGCGGTGCTCACCGCGCTGGTCGCCTTCCAGCGCACCGTCGGCGAGATCGGACAGCGCCAGGCCCTCCAGGGCCAGGGCCATCCGAGGACCACCGTGGTGGTCAACTCCGAGCACGGGCTGGACCGGCGGGCCAAGGACGACGCGGCGGTGGGCGACTACGCCCGCGCCCTCTTCGGCGACCTGCCGACCGAGACCCGCGGCCTGTCCCGCAGCCGCTCCTACGGCCTGCCCGGCGCCCCGGCGGGCGGCGCGCAGGCTGCCCCGGCGGACAAGCAGACGAGCAACGCGGCCGCGGCCGGCGGGCCGGGCGCCGCCAAGGAGGACGACCTCACGGTCCTCGCCGCCCTCGACCGCCGGGACGTCCAGCTGCTCGCCGGCGCCTGGCCCGCCCCCGCCGCGTCCGGCACCGCGGCCCCGGTCCAGGCGGCCGTCCCGAAGGCCGCGCTCACCCGCCTCGGCCTCGCCGCCGACGCCCTCCCCGCCGAGGTCCGGCTCACCGACCGCTACGGCGGCGCCCCGCTCACCGTCCGGATCACCGGCGTCTACCGCGCCACCGACCCCGGCGACCTCTACTGGCGGCTCGACCCGCTGCAGGGCCGCGAGGTCCTGGTCGGCGGCTTCACCACCTACGGCCCGCTGCTCGTCGACGACACCGCCTTCACCGCCGCCGGCATCCCGCAGAACGGCCGCAGCTGGCTGGTCGACGCCGACTTCACCACCGCCGGTGCCAGCGCCGTGAACGCCCTGCGCGAGCGGATCACCCCGGCCGGCGACGACCTCAACAGGAACGGCGGGCTGATCGCCCGCACCGACCTGGCCGACCTGCTGCGCGAGCTGGACTCCAGCGCCATGGTCGCCCGCTCCACCCTGCTCATCGGCGCCCTCCAGCTGATCGTGCTGGCCGCCGCCGCCCTGCTGCTCGTCGTCCACCTGATCGCCACCCGCCAGCAGGCCGAGAACGCGCTGCTCGCCGCCCGCGGCGCCTCCGGCCTGCGGCTCGGCGCCTTCAGCGCCACCGAGGCCCTGCTGCTCGCGCTGCCCGCCGCCCTGCTCGCCCCGCTGCTCACCCCGCCGCTGCTGAGCCTCCTCGGAAGCTTCGGCCCGCTGCGCCACGTGCCGCTGGACACCTCGCTGCGCTGGACCCTGTGGCCGGTCGCCGTCGCCTGCGCGCTGGGCTGCGTCCTGCTCGCCGCCGTGCCCGCCCTGCTGCGCGGGGCCGGCGCCGCCGTGCTGCGCCGGGCCGGCAGCCGCCAGGCCCTGGCCGCCGGCGCCGCCCGCTCCGGCGCCGACCTCGCCCTGCTGGCGCTGGCCGTCCTCGCCTACCAACAGCTCTCCCAGTACAGCGGCGGACTGTCGCCGGACGCCGACGGCCGCCTCGGCCTGGACCCGGTCCTCATCGCCACCCCCACCCTCGCCCTCGGCGCCGGCACCCTGCTCGCGCTGCGCCTGCTGCCGCTCGCGGCCCGCCTCGGCGCCCGGATCGCCGCCCGGGGCCGCGGCCTCGGGCCCGCCCTGGTCGGCTGGCAGCTCGCCCGCCGCCCCGGCCAGGCGGGCGGACCGGTCCTGCTGCTGGTGCTCGGCGTCTCCACCGGCGTCCTCGCCCTCGGCCAGCACGACACCTGGAACACCTCCCAGCAGGACCAGGCCTCCTTCGCCACCGCCGGCGGCCTGCGCATCCACAGCCTCCACACCGACCCGCTCGGCCAGGGCAGCCGCTTCGCCGCCCTGCCCGGCGGCGACCGGATCATCCCCGTCAGCCGCCAGGAGCAGTCACTGCCCGACGGCGGCCACGGACAGATCCTCGCCGTGGACGCCGCCGCCTTCGCCGAGCGCGTCCCGGTCCGCTCCGACCTGCTCGACGGACAGGACCCGAAGCGGCTGTTCACCCCGCTCGCCGCGAACGCGCCCGCCGGGGCCGCGGCCGGAATCCCGCTGCCCGGCCGTCCGCAGCGCATCGAGGCCGACGTCACCTTCACTCCGAACGCGTGGCGGCCGGAGCCGGGCGAGGCCATGCCGCCACCGGTCAGGGCCCCGGACGCCTGGCTGCTGCTGCGCGACCGCCACAACGTCTCCTTCGTCGCCCCGCTGCGCGGCATCCCCGCCTCCGGCGAGGGCCGCGCCACCGCGAACCTCGCCTGGCTCACCGACGGCGGACGCAGCTCGGTGTCCGCGCCGCTGACCGTCGTCGGCGTGACCCTCTCCTTCGGCCCCACCGACGGCGGCACGCTGACCCTCCGCGGGCTCGCCGCGGCCGACGACGCGACGTCGCCCGCCGTGCCGGCCGCCGTCCCCGCCGGCTTCGGCTGGGCCAACCCCGGCGACGGCACCGACCACGACGCCCACGTGGAACTCCTCCCCGGCCGGGCCGACGACCGGACGCTGCTGAGCGCGCGCTACTGGGCCGTCACCGGCAACCGCGGCACGCAGCGCGCCGTCATCACCCCGGCCGGAGCCGAGCCGCCGACCGAGATCACCGGCGTCGCCACCCGCGGCTACCTGGCCGCCACCGGCTCCGGCGTCGGCTCGACCGTGCGCGTGCCGTTCGGCCTCGCCACCGTGCAGGTGCGGATCACCGGCGAGGTCGAATCGCTGCCCGTCGTCGGCGGGAACGCCCTGCTGGTCGATCTCGGCGCCGCCGGCCGGGCGCTCGCCGCCACCGGCCGGGAGACCCCCCTCCCCACCGAGTGGTGGCTGCCCGCCGCCGGCCCGGACGACCCGGCCCCCGCCCAGGCGGCCGCCGCCCTGCGCGCGGCCCCCAACACCCCGGGACTCCAGCTCCGCGACGAGGTCGCCGCCGACCTGCTCGGCGACCCGCTGAGCGCCGCCCCGCAGAACGCGCTCGCCGCCATCGCCCTCGTCACCACGGTGCTCGCCGCGATCGGCTTCGGCGCCGCCTCGGCCGCCGCCGCGGCCGAGCGCTCCCGCGACTCCGCGCTGCTGCTGGCCCTCGGCGCCCCCAGGCGCCGTCTGGTCCGCACGGCCACCGCCGAGCAGGCCGTCCTGGTCGGCCTCGGCACCGTCGTCGGCCTCGCCCTCGGCGCGTTGATCGTGCGGCTGATCGTGCCGCTCGTGGTGCTCACCCCGGAGGCCCGCCGCCCTGTCCCGGACGCCGTCGTCGACCTGCCGCTCGGCACCGCCGTGCTGCTGGCCGCCGCGATCGCCGCCGTCCCCCTGCTCTCGGCCCTGCTCGGCGGCCGTCGCCGCCGCGACGTGGCCCAACGCCTGCGGCACCTGGAGGAGATGTGACCAGCCCGGCCGGATCCGAGGCCCCCCGGCCCGCCGACGCCGGACCGCAGAGCGCCCACCGCCCCGCGGCGTGGGTGCGCACCCGGCTGCGCGCGACCCCGCTCGCCGCGCTGCTCACCGCCGTGCTCGCGTTCGGCACCGTCTTCCTCGCGGCCGCCTTCCCGCGCATGCTGGACCGCAGCGCCGACCAGGGCCTGCGCGAGTTCCTCCGCGACCGGGGCCCGGCCGCGACCAGCATCCTCGCCACCGCCGACCTGCGCGGCGAGGCCGAGAGCCTGGACCGCGACGCCGCCCTGCTCACCGCGCACACCGGAGCCACCTTCCGCGTCGCGCCCGGCGGACCGGTCTACGGCAGCCGCAGCGGCAAGCCGCGCCCCCTCATCAACCCCGGCCTGGCCAGGCCCGAGAAGGCCGATCCGATGATGGACCTGCTCTACCTGCAGGGCCTGCGCGAGCACGTGACGCTCGCCGAGGGCAGCTGGCCGGGCGCCCCCTCGGCGGTGGGACCCGTCCCGATCGCGATCAGCCGCGACGTCGCCGAGACCGTCCACATCCGCCTCGGCGACGTCCTGCAGACCTCCTCGGCCACCAGCGGCGAGAAGTCGCCCAGCGCCCAGGTGGTCGGCATCCTCGACGTCAACGACCACGACGACCCCTACTGGACCGAGCTGCCCTGCCCCAGCCGGGCCTGCCTCAACTACACCACCGGCAAGGAGCCCGCGGCCTACTGGCACATCGCCGGACTCGTCGACGGCTCCGCCCTCCAGCCGCTGCGGACCTGGCAGACCGGCGCGCAGGACTTCTGGCGGCTGCCCGTCGACGTCGACGGCCTGCGCGCCGACCGGCTCGCCGCGACCGACCGCGAAGTCGCCTCCTACCTCACCGGACCCACCGCCAACACGCTGGCGAACGCCAGCCGCCGCCCCGACCTGCACTTCGTCTCCCAGCTGCCCACGCTGTTCCGCCAGGCCACCGAGCGACAGGAGGCCGCCGCGCCGCTTGCCGCGATCGGCCCGGCCGGCCTCGCGGGCGTCGGCGTGGTCGTGCTCTGCCTGGCCGCCGCGCTCACCGGCGACCGGCGCGCCGCCGAACTGCGGCTGCTCCAGGCCCGCGGCGGCTCGCGATCCGGCGTCCTGCTGCGGCTGCTCGGCGAAGGCGCGGTGACCGTCCTGCCGGCCTCCGCCCTCGCGACCGCGCTCGCCCTGTGGCTGCTGCCCGCCCCGCGCTGGGGCGGCGCCCTGCTGGCCGCCTCGGCCGTCGCCCTGTTCACCCTGCTCGCCCTCCCGCTGCGCGCCGCGCGGCTGTGGGCGCGTCCCCGGCCCGGCCTCGGCCGGCGCCGCCTGGTCGGCGAACTCGCGGTCCTGGCCCTGACGATCACCGCCGTGGCGGAGGTCCGGCGGCGCGGCGTCGCCACCACCGGCGAGAGCGCCGACCCCCTGCTGGTCGTCGCCCCGCTGCTGCTCGCCCTCACCGGGGGACTGCTGCTCGCCCGCCTCCAGCCGCTGCTGGTCGGCGCGCTCACCCGGGTCGCCGCCCGGCGCCCGGGCGCCGTCGGGTTCCTCGGTCTGACCCGCGCCGCCCGGGGCACCGGCGGCCGGCAGGGCACCTCCGTGCTGCCGCTGCTCGCCCTGCTGCTCGCGGTCACCACCGCCGGCTTCGGCGCCACCGTCCTGGGCGCCGTCGACACGGGGCGCACCCGCGCGGCCCGGCTGAGCGTCGGCGGCGACGCCTCCGTGATCGTGCCGATCGGCGTCACCGTGTCGAGCGCCTTCGCCGACGAGGCGGCCAAGCTGCCCGGCATCCGGGCCTCCGCCCCGGTCTGGGCCGACACCGAGGTGTTCGTGCTCGGCGGCAACGGCACGACCCGGGTGTTCGCCGTCGTCGCCGATCCCGCCTCCTACGCGGAGATCTCCCGCTCGCTCGGGCGCGGCGCCTTCGACCCCGCCGTGCTGTCCGGCGGCGCCGGCGGACCCGACGCGGCCGTGCCCGTCCTGGTCTCCACCGCACTCGCCAAGCAGCTCGGCGGGGACGCCACCCACCGCCTGCGCCTGCCGAACGGCGGCGAACTGCTCACCTCCACCGCCGGCACCGTCGACGCCACCCCCGCCCTGCAGGGCGAGGACCGGCTGTTCGTCGTCCTGCCGGCCGCCCCGGCCGTCGCCGCCGCCCCCGAACTCGGCCGCGCCAACCTCTGGCTGGCCACCGGGTCGGTCGACGAGGGCGAACTGCGGCGCCTGGTGCGCGAACGGATCGCCAGCGACGCCGAACGCGCCACACGCGCCACGATCGCCGGGTCCGCGGGCCAGGGGGAGGGCCTGCCGGCCGGCTACACCGTGCGCACCAGCGCCGCCGTCACCGCCCAACTCGCCGACGACCCGCTCCAGGACTCCGCCGCCCGGCTGTTCTGGGCCGCCGTCCTCGGCTCCGGCGCGCTCGCCCTGCTCGCCGTCCTGCTCACCCTGGTCCGCGCCGCCCCCGAACGCACCGCCCTGCTCGCCCGGCTGCGCACCATGGGCCTGCGTCCCCGGCAGGGCCTGGCGCTGATCCTGGTCGAGACCCTGCCGCAGACCCTGGTCGCGGCGGTCGGCGGCGGCCTCGTCGCGCTGGCCGCGGTCGCCCTGCTCGGCCCGTCCTTCGACCTGTCGATCCTGGTCGGCGCCGAGATCGCGCGCGGCCTGCCGGTCGACGTCCCGCCGGTCCTGCTGCAGACCGCCGGTCTCGCCGCCCTGATCGCGGCCGGCGTCGTCGCCGAGGCGCTGATCGCCGGCCGGCGTCAGATCACCACCGAACTGCGGGCGGGGGACCAGCGATGACGCCCCCGTGCCCGACCGGAACCGACACCACCACCACCCCAGCGCCGACGAGAGGAGAGCCGCGGTGAACGGCAGCGCCCAGGAGCAGCGGACCGCCCAGGCCCCCACCTTCCAGGAACTCCAGGAGCGGGCACGCGCCGCCGCGGCCGGGCCCAGGGGCGCCCACGGCGCGGACGCCGCGATCGTCTGCGACCGGCTGGTGCGCATCTTCAGCGCCCAGGGCGTCGAGGTGCAGGCCCTGCAGGGCCTCGAACTGACCATCCGCCAGGGCGACCTGGTCGCGCTGGTCGGTGCCTCCGGCAGCGGCAAGTCCACCCTGCTGACCATCCTCGCCGGGCTGGACGTGCCGACCGCCGGCACCGCCACCGTCGCCGGCTGCGACCTGCTGGAGATGTCCCCGCGCGAACGGCTGCGCTACCGCCGCGAGGTGGTCGGCTTCATCTGGCAGCAGACCGCCCGCAACCTGCTGCCCTTCCTCACCGCCGCCGAGAACATCGCCCTGCCGATGCAGCTGCGCGGCGGCCGCCGGACACACGGCGGATCGCGCGGGCAGGCCGCCCGGGTCGCCGAACTGCTGGAGGCCCTGGAGATCGGCGAGCTCGCCCGCCGCCGGCCGAGCGAGATGTCCGGCGGCCAGCAGCAGCGCGTCGCCATCGCCGTCGCCATGGCCAACAACCCGCCGGTGCTGCTCGCCGACGAGCCCACCGGTGAGCTGGACTCGGAGACCGGGGCGAGCATCTTCGAGGCCTTCCGCACCGTCAACCGGGAACTCGGCGCCACCGTCGTCATCGTCACCCACGACCCGATGGTGGCCGGCGAGGTCCGCCGCACCGTCGCCATCCGCGACGGCCGTACCAGCAGCGAGGTGCTCCGCCGCACCCTCACCGACGAGCACGGCGAGGAGTCGGTCAACGAGACCGAGTACGTGATGCTGGACCGCACCGGCCGGGTCCAGCTCCCGGCCAAGTTCCTGGAGGCGCTCGGCATGGAGCACCGCGTCGCCGTCGAACTCGCCCCGGACCACATCGCGGTGCGCCCCGACGACCTCGAAGGGCACTGACGGTCCGGCGATCCGGTGCTGGGATACTGGACCGGAACGTTCCGCGGCGACGGCAGGCGGTGGCAGGTGGCGACAGGTGGCGAGGGGCGGCCCATGAGCAGCCGGGTGAGGGTGCTGAGGAAGCAGAACCGGCTGAGCCTGGAGGCGTTGGCGGCGCAGGTCGGCGTCACCAAGAGCTACCTCTCCAAGGTGGAGCGAGGCTTGAGCGACCCGTCGATCTCCACCGCGCTGAAGCTCGCGCACGCGCTCAACGTGGACGTCGGGCGGCTCTTCTCGGACGAGGTGGAGCCCGAGCTGGTCACGGTGGTGCGGGCCGGCGAGCGGACCCCGATGACCGCGGGCGCCGTCCCGGGCGGCGCCCGCTACGAGGGCATCGCCACCGGGCTGGCCGGCAAGCAGATGGTGCCGTTCATGATGCACCCGCCGCTGGAGCCCGCCGACGCGCCGTTCAAGTCCCACGCGGGCGAGGAGTTCCTCTTCGTCCACGAGGGCACCGCCGAGCTGGAGTTCCCGGAGCGGACGGTCGCCCTCGCCGCGGGGGACAGCGTCTACTTCAACGCCGCGCTGCCGCACCGCTGCCGCTCCACCGGCGGGGCACCGGCCGCGATCCTCGTGGTGATCCACGACGACCCGGCCGGTCCCGGCGACCGCGTCCCGACCCTGCCCTGACGCCGTCGACGCCGCTGACGCCGTCCCGGCCGGTCAGCGCTGGTGGCGGCGGGCCCGCCGGGCCCGCAGGTACTCCCGGGCGAGCAGCCGCAGCGCGGCCGGCTTGGCCGGGCTCGCGGAGCGGTGCAGCAGCGCCCCGAGGTCGGCCCGGGCGGCGGCACTGGTGAGCGTCTCCACCTCGACGACGCAGCGGACCATCGGCCGGTGTGCGGCGGGCACCAGCTCGACGACGGCCCGGCCCTCGGCCAGCGTGCGGTCGGCGGTGTCGAGCAGTTCGCCGAGCAGCGCCCGGACGGCCGGGCGGTCGCGGGCCTGCTCCAGGTCGTCCCGGGTGACGCCGTGCCGCTCCAGCGCCTGCCGGGGGATCGTGAGCCGGCCCTCGGCGAGGTCCTCGGCCAGGTCGTTGACGAAGTCGAGCCGCTGGCTGCCGTCGATGAAGGTCCGGCAGGCGGCCCGGTAGGCGCTCTGGTCGCCGGCCGGGCCGAGCAGCGCGGCGACGACCATGAAGCCCGGCAGCGAGTACCCGTCGACATAGCGCTGGTAGTCCGCCTCGGTGGCGAACCCGGTGAAGTCGAGGTCGGCGTCCGCCGCCGCCAGGTAGTCCAGGACCCGCTCGCGCAGGACGGGGTGGGCTGCCGCGCTGTGCAGCAGGGGGCGCAGCCCGGGGTCGTCGGTACGGCCGGCGGCGAGGCCGTCGGCGACCCGCTGCCGCCACCGGGCGGCGGCCTCCCGCCGGCCGGCCACCGGACCGCTGTCGAGCAGGGTGTCCGTGCGGTGCATGAACGCGGCGGCGGTGATCACGTGCGGGACGGTGCGCTCGGGCAGCAGCAGCCCGGCCGCCACCGCGACCTCCCGCCGGTAGCGGGTCACCTGCTCGCGCTGCCGCCCGTACTCGGCCCGCAACCCGGCCTCCCGGACCCCCGCCGCGTCCAGCGCCCGCTCCCACCGGCCCACCCGTCCCACCGTTCCTTTCGTCCCCGACGCACCGAAAGGCCCGAGCCTAACCAGCGCACCGCCCGGTCACCTATTCGGCGGTCGGGCGGTGCGGGTGGTGCGGGTGGTGCGGGGTCCGTGCGGGGTCCGTGCCGGTGGCTCAGGCCATGGTGGCGAGGAGTTCGGCGAGACGGGCGGTGCCGGGCTCGTCGAGCGGGAGCAGGGGGCGGCGCGGGGCGCCGGCGTCGAGGCCGAGCAGGGCCAGGCCGGCCTTGACGGTGGTGGGCAGACCGCCGCGGAGGATGAACTCCAGGACGGGGAGCTGGCGGTAGAAGACCTCGCGGGCGGTGTCCAGGTCCCCGGCGCGCACGGCGCGGTGGAGTTCCAGGACCGGGCCGGGGATGAGGCACGGCGCGGCGGTGCACCAGCCGGCCGCTCCGGCGGCGAAGGCCTCCAGCGCCAGCGGGTTGCTGCCGTTGTAGAACGGCAGCGCGCCGTCGGTGAGCTGGGAGAGCCGGTGCATCCGCTGCACGTCGCCGCTGCTCTCCTTGACCATGGTGATGTTCTCCACCCGGTCGACCAGCGAGACCATCAGCTCGGGGGAGAGGTCGATGCCGCTGGTGGCCGGGTTGTTGTAGATCATCACCGGGACGGAGACGGCGTCCGCGACCTCGGTGAAGTGCCGGACCACCTCGCGTTCGTCGAGCTTCCAGTAGGACTGCGGCAGCACCATCACCGCGTCCGCGCCCGCCCGTTCGGCGAACCGGGCGCGCCGTACGGCGCTGCGGGTGGTGAGGTCGGCGACGCCGACCACGGCGGGCACCCGCTTGGCGACGGCGGCGAGCGCGGCCTCGGCGGTGGTGTGCCACTCCTGGTCGTCCAGGTAGGCGCTCTCGCCGGTGGAGCCGAGCGGGGCGACGGCGTGGCAGCCGGCGTCGATCAGCCGGTCGACGAGGGCGGTGAGGGCGGCGGTGTCGACGCCGCCCGCCTCGCCGGGGGTGAACGGGGTCACCGGGTAGGCGATGATCCCCTCCAGGACGAGTCCGGCCATCTCAGGCACCACCCTCGGTGCGGGCGCCGGCGACGCCGAGCGCGTCGCCGTGACCGGCGCGCAGCGCGCGGCGGGCGTAGTAGCCGAAGTTGGCCTGGCTGCGCTTGGCGGTGGAGGTCCAGTCGTGGGCCTCGCGGGCGAGTGCCTCGGGTATCTCCTGGATCCGGCCGGCCGCCGAGGCGAGCAGCTGGAGCCGGGCGGCCCGTTCGAAGAGCACGGCGAGGGTGCAGGACTCCTCGACGCCGCCGGTGGCGACCAGCATGCCGTGGTGGGCGAGGAGCAGGGCGCGCTTGTCGCCGAGCGCGGCGGAGATCAGCTCACCCTCCTCGTTGCCGACCGGGATGCCGGGCCAGCTGGGCAGGAAGGCGCAGTCGTCGTACAGCGGGGTGAGGTCCATGTGCGAGACGACCAGGGGTGTTTCGAGCATCGACAGCGCCGAGATGTGCAGCGGGTGGGTGTGGATGATGCAGTTCACGTCGGGGCGGGCCCGGTAGACCCAGCTGTGGAAGCGGTTGGCCGGGTTCGCCATGCCCTCGCCGTCGAGGACTTCGAGGTCCTCGTCGACCAGCAGCAGGTTGTCCTCGGTGATCTCGTCGAAGCCGAGTCCGAGCCGCTGGGTGTAGTAGGTGCCGGGCTGTTCGGCGCGGGCGGTGATCTGTCCGGCCAGGCCGGAGTCATGGCCGGCGTCGAACAGGATCCGGCAGGTGAGCGCGAGCTTCTGGCGGATGGTCCAGCCGTTGTCGGGGATGGCGGTGCGCATCCTGCGGTGCGCGAGGTCGACCAGCTCCGCCTTGGCGGTGGTCATGGTGTCGGCCATGCCGGGATTCTCCTTCGTCCGGGTGGGGGCCGCGTGCCGCCCGTGCCCCGGGGGAGGCAGGGCGGCACGCCGGTGTCCCGCGGCCGGGGGACCGACCGTTGGACACGTTGTTCACCATAGGACACCTTGTGTCCTCATGTCGACGGAGAACCCGGGGCCGAACCCTCCGACGGGCCTTTCGGTGGACCCTCGGGGCGGCCGTTCCCCGGCTCAGCTGTCGCCGCCCGTGCGGCGGATCAGCCCGGAACGCTCGGCGTCCGACCGCAGATCGCCGCCGGGGGTGTCACGAGTGGAACGGTCGCCGCGGGCCGCGGCCGTGCAGAGCGCGAAGACGAGCAGGGCGCTCGCCGCCGCGGCGAGGATGCCGAGGGCGGCCAGGACGCGGAGCCAGGTCACGGAAGGTGCCTCCAGAAGGACGCGTGAGCAAGTGCCGCCGGTGATATCGGCAGACCGGTCCGTCGGGTCGAGCATCCACGGGCGGTTCCGGTGGCCGCCCGCCCGCGCGCACGGTCGCGCACGCGGGCGGCCGAAGCGCGAACGGTGTGCGCCGGACCCGCCCGCACGCCCCGGGGCACCCCTGGAAACTGACGAATCCTCACCAAACGGCGCCCACCCTAGGGCGCCCGGACCGGCCGCGGGTAATGGACGGACCCGTTCGGGTGAGGCCCGGCCGCGGGCGGTGACCGGCGCCCGGACCGGGAACCGAACGGGGGTCCGCGGGTGTGGATTGTTATCGTTCCGGGTCGGACACGGAAGGGGTGAGAGGGCGGCATGGACAGGTCGGCCATCGTGGACGGGCCGGGGGCGGTCCCGCCCGGTGCGGGACGGACGACGGGGGCGGGGATGGAACCGCGGGGCCTGGTGGACCTGCGCGGCGAGGACGGCGCACCGTTCGCCGTCCACTACCCGGGCGACGCGGTCGTGGTGGTCTCCGGACTGCCCGGCAGCGGCAAGAGCACCCTGCTGCGCCGCTGGTCCGCCCGCGCGCCGCAGGCCGTCACCGTCGACCCGCGGGCGGTGCACGAGGCCTGCGCCGCCGTCATGCCGGCCCGCCTGCCGTACGCGGTCTACCGGCCGTGGGCGCGGCTGGAGCACTTCCGCCTGCTGCGCCGCTCGGTGCGCCGGGGCGGGCCGCTGCTGGTGCACGACTGCGGCAGCCGGGCGTGGATGCGCCGCTGGCTCGCCCGGGAGGCGGCCCGGCAGGGGAGGGAACTGCACCTCGTCCTGCTGGACGTGGGCGCGGCCACTGCCCTGGACGGTCAGCGGGCGCGCGGGCGCCGGGCCTCGCGCCGGGCCTTCGCCCGGCACCGGAGGGGCCTCGGCCGGCTGCGCACCGCCCTCGGCGCGCACGCGCGCGGCGCCGCCGTGACGCCCGTGCCGGAGGCGGTGTCGGTCCTGCTGCTGGACGGCGTCTCCCGGTCCCGGGCGGCCGAGGCGAGGTTCGGCTCCGGCACCGGCCGGGGCACCGACTCCGCCACCGGCCCGGATGTCGGTACGGCCCAAGGTTGACGCGGGTGCGGGTCGGCCGGGGACACTGGGGCGAAAGATGATCCTGTCGACCCGTCAGCCACGAGGGAGTGCCCTGAATGTCCGGCAGCACCGCCGTCACCGACAGCCTCTGGTTCCGCCGATTCCACCCCTTCGACGCGGCGCCCGCCCGGGTCGTGTTCTTCCCGCACGCGGGCGGCTCGGCCGGCTTCTACCGGGACTGGTCGGCCGAACTCTCGCCGTACGCCGACGTGCTCGCCGTGCAGTACCCCGGCCGGCTGGACCGGATCGACGAGCCGGCCCTGGACTCGCTGACCGAACTCGCCGAGCGCGTCTACACGGCGCTGCGGCCGTGGGCCGACCGGCCGCTGGTGCTGTTCGGGCACAGCATGGGTGCGGCGGTCGCCTTCGAGGTGGCTCGCCGCTTCGAGCGCGACGGCGTGAGCGGCCCGGTGCGGCTGTGCGTCTCGGGCAGCCGGGCGCCGTCCCACCCCCGTGACTCGGCGGTGCACCTGATGCCCGACGAGGGGCTGATCGCGGAGCTGGCCCGGCTGGGCGGCACCGACGAGCGGCTGCTGGCCGATCCGGAGCTGCGGGCGCTGATCCTGCCGTCGCTGCGCGGCGACTACACGGCGATCGAGACGTACCTGGCCGAGCGGGCGGAGGGCGTCGCGGTACCGGTCACCGTGCTGACCGGGGACGCGGACCCGCGGGTGACGGTCGAGCAGGCGCACGACTGGGCCGCGCACACCACCGGGGCCTTCGACATCCACGTCTTCCCGGGCGGTCACTTCTACCTGACCCCCGAGCGCCGCGCCGTGCTGGACGTCGTGACCTCCCACCTGCGGGCCTGACGGCGCCGGGCCCCGGCGCGGCGCGGCCACCCGCGGGCGCCGCGCCGGGCGTACCGGTGCTGTCGCGGGCCGGCGCCGCCGGGGCTCAGTGCCGGGACGGGGGCCAGGACAGGCCGGGGTCCATGGCCTGCAGGACCTGGAGGCAGATCCCGCGCAGCTGTTCGAGCTGTTCGGGGTCCAGGGGGTCGACGACCAGGGACCGCACCTGTTCCACGTGGCCGGGTGCGCTGTCGGCCAGCTTCCGGAAGCCCTCCTCGGTGAGCACGGCGTTGGTGGCGCGGCCGTCGCCCGGGCAGCGCTCGCGGCGTACGTAGCCCTGCCCTTCGAGCCGGGTGACCACGTGCGACAGGCGCGAGAGCGAGCCGTTGGCGAGGACGGCGAGGTCGCTCATGCGCAGCGTGCGGTCCGGGGCGTCGGAGAGGCCGGCCAGGACGAGGTACTCGAACTGGTTCAGGCCCGAGTCGGCCCGCAGCTGGGCGTCCAGGGCGGCGGGCAGTTTGATGATCATCGCGCTGAACGCCTTCCAGGCCTCCAGTTCGGATGCGCTGAGCCAGCGCGGTTCGTCCCTGTTCATGGCGATCACTCTAGTAACCCGAACATTCACTTGACGCTTCAAGTAGCTCGGCGTATTTTGCTTGAAGCTTCAACTCAAATATCGGAGTGACATGAACGTCTTTCTCTGGGTCCTCGCCGGCCTCCTCGCCGCCCTCTTCCTCGCGGCCGGCACGCCCAAGCTGCTCCAGTCCAAGGAAAAGGTCATCGAGGCCACCGGCACCTGGGCGGTGAACTACCCGCCCGCCGCGATCAAGGTGATCGGCCTGCTGGAGATCCTGGGCGGCATCGGCCTGGTCCTGCCGGCCGCCGTCGACATCGCGCCCGGCCTGGTGCCGGTCGCGGCGACCGGGCTCGGGATCGTCATGGTCGGTGCCGCCGTCGTGCACGGCCGACGCGGCGAGGGGCGCAGCGTGGTGGTCAACGTGGCGCTGCTGGTCCTCGCGGCGGTTGTCGCCTGGGGGCGGTTCGGGCCGTACGCGTTCTAACGGACGGTCAAGGGGTGGTCGGGGATGGGCGGGATCGGTCGCGGGAAATCAAATGTTGACACGTTTGTGACAGCGGGGCGTGCGTAAAGCCTTCCCCAAGGATGCGCCGTTCTGGCATGTTGCGTTCAACCCCGTGTGACCCCCTCGAACACGGGCCGATCGGAGGACGCACGTGTCACCCCTGATATCCCGTCCGATATCCCGTCGGATGTCCCGGCAGGTCGGCCGCCCCACCGCCGCGCTCGCCCTCCTCGCCGCCGCGGCCCTGGCCGTTCCCGCGACCCTGGCCACCGCGGCGGCCGCCGCCCCGGCCGCCCCGGCCGGACCGGTCCCGGCCGCCGCCCCGGCCGCCCCCGCCCCGCAGGCCCCGGCCGCGGTGACCGCTCCGTCGGCCGCCGCCGGCTGGGCCGCCGGGACCCGCGCCTACCTGGTGATCAGCGCCCCCGCCGACGTCGCCGCCGCCAAGGCCGCGGTGACCGCCAACGGCGGTACGGTCTTCGCGAGTTACGACGCGATCGGCGTGGTCGTCGCGCACGCGACGGCCGGCACCTTCGCCGCCGCCCTGCGCGCCGTGCCCGGCATCCAGCAGGTCGGCGCCACCCGGACCTCGGACGTCCCGGCCGACGCCTACAACCCGGCGCTGCCGGCCAACCCCGCCCAGTCGGCCACCACCCTCACCGAGACCAACCGCTGGGACATGACCCAGATCAAGGCCGACCAGGCCTGGGCCGTCTCCACCGGCTCCTCCGCCGTCAAGGTCGGTGTGCTGGACACCGGCGTCGACGACCAGCACCAGGACCTCGCGCCCAACTTCGACGCCGCCGACTCGGTCTCCTGCGCGTACGGAAAGCCCGACACCCGCACCGGCGCCTGGCGCGACGTCGACACCCACGGCACCCACGTCGCCGGCACCATCGCCGCCGCGAAGAACGGCAAGGGTGTCGTCGGCGTGGCCCCCGGCGTCAGGATCGCCTCGGTGCGCATCGCCGAGCCGACCAGCACGCTGTTCTTCGCCGAGAACACCGTCTGCGGCTTCGTCTGGGCCGGCGACCACGGCTTCAAGGTGACCAACAACAGCTACTACACCGATCCCTGGCAGTTCAACTGCCCGGACAACCTGGACCAGGCGGCCATCATCGAGGGCGTCCGCCGCGCCCAGGAGTACGCCGAGGGCAAGGGCTCGCTGCAGGTCGCCGCCGCCGGCAACTCCAACTACGACCTCGCCAACAAGACCACCGACAGCGACAGCCCCAACGACTCCACCAAGGTCACCCGGACCATCACCAACGCCTGCCTGGACATCCCGACCGAGCTGCCCGGCGTGGTGACCGTCTCCGCGATGGCCGGCGGTACCGCCAAGGCCTCCTACTCCAACTACGGCCGGGGCGTCATCGACGTCGCCGCGCCCGGCGGGGACGGCGCCACCGGGGTCTACTCCACCCTGCCCGGCGGCAAGTACGGCACCAAGAGCGGCACCTCGATGGCCTCCCCGCACGTTACCGGCGTCGCGGCGCTGATCGCGAGCGCCAACCCCGCCTTCACCCCGGCCGACCTCCGGGCCAGGCTCGCCGCCCAGGCCAACGACGTGGCCTGCCCCGCGTCCGACGGCCGCTGCACCGGTACCACGGCCGTCAACTCCTTCTTCGGCGAGGGCCAGGTCGACGCGCTCAAGGCCGTCGGCGGCGGCACCCCGCCGGCGGGCAAGTACTTCGAGACCCTGACCGACGTGGCGATCACCGACAACGCCACCGTGGACAGCCCGCTCACCGTCACCGGCGTCGGCGGCAGCGCCCCCGCGGCGCTCAAGGTCGGCGTCGACATCAAGCACACCTACCGCGGCGACCTGGTCGTCTCCCTGGTCGCCCCGAACGGCACCGTCCACCTGCTGGAGGACTTCCCGAACGGCGACAGCGCCGACGACGTCGTCAAGACCTACACGGTGAACGCCTCCGCGAGCCCGGCCGACGGCACCTGGAAGCTGCGCGTCAAGGACGGCGCCGCCGGCGACACCGGCACCATCGACGCCTGGAACCTGACCTTCTGATCCTTCCGGTCCTCCCGATCCACCCGGTCCTCCCGATTCATCCGGCCCTTCCGACGGCCGACCCGTCCGGCGGGCAGCGCGGACGGGCCCGGCGCGGCGCGCGCTTCACCCGGGTGCGCCCTCCACTGCCCTGGTTCGTCTACCGAAGAACCAGGGCAGTGGGGCACTCCGGCGCCGCCGGCCCGCCCGCCCCCGGCCGCCGAGAGGACCGTCCGTTGACCGACGACATCGCCTACGCCAGGATCCACCCCGCCATCGGCATCGCCCGGGTCGGCAACAGCACCCGCGGCGACGGCTGGTTCTACGGCCCGGAGGTCCCCGACCCGCCCGCCGAGCAGGCGGGCTTCTACAAGGACGACCAGGGCGCGATCAAACGCCAGGCCGCCCGCTTCCGGATCTACGGCTACGCCGCCGACGGGCGGGCCGTGCGCGAGCTGACCGCCACCGACCCGCAGGTGACGATCGAATGGTCGGTGCACGTGGCCAACAAGAAGGCCGCCTGGTACGAGTTCAGCCTCCCGCTGGACATCCCCGACATGAAGGACAAGCCCGAGCCCCGGCGCAACGCCGCGGTCGCCGACCGTGCGAGCCTGATCATCGATCCCGGCGCCAAGAAGCTGGCGGCCGGCAGCACGGACGTCGTCGAGTTCACCGGCGGCTCCTTCCTCGGCACGGCCGTCCCGCTCGGCCGGATGCACACCGACGCGGCCGGCCGCCTGGTGGTGCTCGGCGGGCTCGGAAAGTCCCGCAACCCCAACGGCGACGGACTCCACTCCTACGGCAACAACGACGGCTGGTGCGACGACACCTCCGACGGCCCGGTCACCGCCACCGTCACCCTCGGCGGCAAGGCGCTGCGCGTCGACCCGGCCTGGGTGGTGGTCGCCCCGCCCAACTACGCGCCCGACGTCAAGACCGTGCGGACCCTGTACGACGTGCTCTACGACCTCTTCGTCACCGAGGGCGGGCTGGAGCCGCCGAAGACCGTCAACTTCGACCGGGACGTCAAACCGATCCTCCACCGCTTCTGCGAACTCCAATGGGTGAACAAGGGCTTCGCCACCCACTTCGGCTTCGGCGGGCCCGAGTACTTCCTGGCCCCCGACCACCTCGCCCGGCTCGGCAGCCCGTCGGCCACCCAGGAGGAGCTGCGCCGTCAGGTCTACACGTCGCTGCGCGATCCGAAGCGCGACGGCATCTCCCCGGTGCCCTGGCCCTGGATCTACGGCGACGGCATGGTGAGCAAGCCGGTCCCCACCGCGCTGCTGCAGTACCTGACGCTCTCCCCGACCCAGGACTCGGTCCTGCTCGCCTGGATGAAGGGCGAGTTCGAGACCACGCCCTGGCCGGGCTTCCCGACCGACCTGGAGAGCGCGCCGGTCGCCGACCGGCCCGGCCTGCTGGACCGCGCCGCCCTCGACTTCTGCCTCGCCGACGCCTTCCACCCCGGCTGCGAGGTCACCTGGCCGATCCGCCACGCCACCATGTACAGCGAGCCGCTGCGGATCCGCCCGCGCCCCGCGGGCACCGTCGAACCGGACTACGGTGAGAAGCTCAGCCAGGCCCGGGCGCTCGGCGCCGACGGCCCGCTGCACCAGTCCGGGCCGGGCGACCTGACCCGCTGGATGGCTGTGCCCTGGCAGACCGACACCGCCAGCTGCCGCTCCGGCTACGAGTCCCTCGCCAACCTCGGCCCGCGCTACGACCCCTACCTGCCGACCTTCTGGCCCGCGCGGGTGCCCAACCACGTCCTCAAGGAGAGCGACTTCCTGATCGTCAACAAGGAGACCACCCCGACCGAGGAGGACGGCCGCGAGGCCGCGTTCGCCAAACGCGCCTCCTGGCTGCGCGGCCTGAAGGGCGACCACGACCAGCAGCTCACGCAGGCCGCCGCCGAGTGGTACAAGTTCGGCATCGTCGAGGTCCGCGCCTACACCGTGGGCGACGGCCGCTTCCCGGACCGGATCCAGGTCGAGTCCGTCCCCGGCTTCGACCTCACGGGCGTCTCCGACAACCGCAACCTGGTCGCCGTCCACGTCCCCGCCGCGGTCGTCGGTGAGGACGCCTACACCGCGCAGACGGCGAGCGTGGTCCTGGAACACACCGGCCTGTCCGGCGAGGACGTCGTCATCGGCTACTTCGACAAGGTCGACCCCTTCGGCGTGGACGCCGGCCGGCCGGCCGAGGGCGGCTCGTGACGCCGTCGTACGACGTGGTCGTGGTGGGCGGCGGTCCGGCGGGTGCGGCCGCCGCCCTCGCGCTGGCCGGCCGGGGACGCGGCGTCCTGCTCGCCGACGCCCCCGGCGGGCCGCCGGCGATCGGCGAGGCGCTGCCCGCCGCCGCCCGGATGCTGCTGCGCGACCTCGGCGCCGCCGGCACCGTCCCCGGCGACGGGCACCTGCCCTGCTACGGCAACCGCTCGGTGTGGGGATCGGCGGTGCCGGCCTCGGTGGACAGCATCCGCGACCCCCACGGTCCCGGCTGGCACCTCGACCGGCGGCTGTTCGACCGGCGGCTTCGCGAGGCCGCCGCGACGGCCGGGGCGGAGGTCCGCACGGCGGGGGCCCGCCCCGTGCGGCGGCACGCCGACGGCAGCTGGACGCTCGCCCTGCACGGCGGCGCGGGTCCCGCTGCGGTGGTGCGCTGCCGCTGGGTCGTCGACGCCACCGGACGCCGGGCCGCCGTCGCCACCACCCACGGTGCCCGCCGGCTCGTCGGCGACCGGCTGGTCGCGCTGCACCTGGTGCTCGGGCCCGGGGCGGGCGCCGCCGAGGACAGCACCACGCTCGTCGAGGCGGGGCCCGACGGCTGGTGGTACAGCGCGCCGCTGCCGGGCGGCCGGTTGCTGCTGGCCTTCTTCACCGACGGCGACCTGCCGGCCGCGCGAGGAGGGGCGGAGGCGTTCCGGTACCGGCTCGGCGCCACCGGCCCCACCGCCGTCCGGGCCGCCGGGTACCGGTTCCCGTCGTGTGCCCTGTCCGGCTCGTCCTCCTCACGCGCCTCGCCCGCCCGTGCCCCGGCGCACACCGCCCGCCTCGACCGCGTGCACGGCGACGGCTGGACCGCCGCCGGGGACGCCGCCGCGGCCTTTGACCCGCTGTCCTCCCAGGGCATCCTCACCGCGCTGTGGACCGGCCGCGCCGCCGGCCTCGCGGTGGACGCCGTGCTCACCGGCGACCCGTCCGCGCTCGACCGCTACGCCACCGCCGTCGCCGGCGTGGTCACCGCCTACCGCCGCAACCACGCCGCCCACTACGGCCTCGAACGGCGCTGGCCCGCCCGGCCGTTCTGGCGGCGCCGCCACCCGTCCGCGGCGGCCGGGCCCGCGCCGGACCCGTTCGTCAGCCGGCCGGCGGGCCCGGCAGCAGCGGTCCGGTGACCTCCTTGACCTCCTGGTCGTCGTCGTTGACGCTCGCGGTGATCGAGCCGGTCGCGCTGGACAGCAGGCCGAGCAGCAGGAAGGCCACCAGCAGCCCTCGGCCCGCACCGCTGAGCACCAGCGGCCGGGTCGCCGACACCGGGCCGCCCGGCTCCGAGCCGGGCTCGTCGCCGAAGAGCTGCTTCGGGTAGGCCGGGGTCAGCATCATCAGATAGGCCAGGTACCGCATGCGGTAGCGCAGCACCGCCGCCGTCGCCTCGAACAGCGGCTGCGGCATCCGCCCGAGGATCAGCACCACCAGCCAGCTGATCCAGCCGACCACCCACCAGCCGGCGAACAGCAGCCCCTGCACGACGGCCGCCGGGATGACCAGGACCAGCCGGAAGAGCACCGCGAGCCGGTTGAGCTCGCCCGGCCGCAGCTCGACCCGGACGGGGTAGTCCGGGGTGCGGAAGGCGAAGGGCGGATAGCGGTCGTGGGTCAGCAGGAGGGAGGACGTCACCCGGGTCTCGTACGGCAGGTACGCCGAGAGGTAGTCGGCGGCGAAGCCGGGCAGCCGGCCCAGGACCAGCGCGCCGAACCAGCCGACGACTGTGACGAAGAAGGCCACCACCGACAGCGCCCAGACCACGATGAACTGCGGGATCAGCAGCAGCAGCCGCAGCAGCACGGTCAGCCGGTTCTGCGGTCCGGGGGCGGGCAGGTCGAGCGGGGGCAGCCACTCCGGCGGGTAGCGGACGGCTTCGGGGGGAGCCTGCCACATCGGGGGCCTCCAGATCTCGGCACCGGGCGGACGGCGCGACGAGGCCGCGCGTGCTCCGAAGATCGCAGCCCCGCCGCGCTGTCCGCGCGCTGCGCTGCTCCATCCGGCGGAGTGCGCCGGGCGGTCCGCTCCGATCATTTCGACATCTGATCCGACAAGCGCTTGGCGGCCATTCGGTGAGGTGTCGGACAGAAGACCGGCAGGTTCGAACGATTGCGGTCGGAACACCTCGGGAGGCGGTCGGCGGGGCAGCATCGCTCCCAACGCGATCGGGTTCCCGCCGATCGGCTGTCATGTTCGGGGCGTGCTCACCACGGAGGTGCCGGTTTGCCAGCGATCGACGACCACGACCACGACTACCGGTCCGACGCGGCCGGCGAGGTCCGCGTGCCCGCTGCCGACGGCCTTCCGGGCCTCGCCGACTTCGACGCCTTCCTGCGCGTCTCCGCCGACCTGACCGGCTTCGACGAGACCGAGCTGCGCGGCACCGGGATGGCGCACGAGCACCACCGCACCCTGCTCGCCCACCACGTCCGCGACGAACACGCCCTGCTCCACCTCTGGTACGTCGGCGCCTGGCCGGACGAACCGCCCTCGTCACCCCGCGCCCACGACCGGGGCCTGATGTGGCGCACCTTCCACGGCGCCGCCCCCGGCAGCACCGCCCCCGGGCACGGCAGCTGGGCCCGGGCCCCGCACGACGGCGGCGACCGGTGAGCCGCCCGACGCCGCACCGCCACGCCGACGACACCGACCACGCCGACGGCGACCGCCCCTGGGACGTCGTCGTGGTCGGCGCGGGCTTCGCCGGCTCGCTGGTCGCCCACCGCCTCGGCGGACACGGCCACCGGGTGCTCGTCCTGGAAGCCGGCCCCGCCGTCCCCGGCGCCGCCGCGACCGGCACCGCCCACCGGGCCGCCGGCGGCGGCACCCCCACCTCGCCCTACCCGCGCAGCGCCGACGCCCCCTCCCCGGACGTCGACGACCTGACCGGCCTGCCCGGCGGCGGGTTCACGGCCACCGGACACCTCGTCCAGCACGGCCCGCTGCCCTACGCCAGCGGCTACCTGCGGGCCAACGGCGGCACCGGGCTGCTCTGGACCGGCCTCACCCCGCGCATGCACCCCGAGGACTTCCGCACCGCCGACCTCGGCCACGGCCGCAACTGGCCGATCGGCTACCCGGACCTCGAACCGTACTACCGCCAGGCCGAACGGGAACTCGGCGTCGCCGCCGACGCCGCGCAGCAACGCCGCGCCGTCGGCCTGCCCATCCCCGACGACTACGCCTTCCCGATGCGCCCCGTCCCGGCCAGCCACCTCGACCGGCTCGTCGCCCGCGCCCTCGACGGCCGGACCGCCCGCGACCCGGCGGTGGACGGGGAGACCCGGCTCACCGTCAGCACCACCCCGCACGCCCGCAACGCCCGGCCGACGCGCGACGCGGACGGCGCCCACCGGTCCACCCAGGACGCGGATCGCGCCGACCGCCCCCACCACCCGGAGGGCCCGCTCTGCCAGGGCGCCGCCGCCTGTGTCCCGGTCTGCCCCACCGGTGCCAAGTACACCCCGCTGCGGACCCAGGCCCGCTGGGCCCCCGGCGTCCGGCTGCGCACCGACGCCGTGGTGAGCCGGGTCCTGGTCGACGGCACCGGCCGCGCCACCGGCGTCGAGTACCACACCGGCGGCGCCACCCACCGGGTCCGGGCCGAGCTGGTCGTGCTCGCCGCCCACGCGATCGAGAACGCCCGGCTGCTGCTGCTGTCCGGTCTCGCCAACCGCAGCGACCAGGTCGGCCGCAACCTGATGGACCACCCGGTGCTGCTCACCTGGGGCCTGCTGCCGCAGCCGACCGGCCCCTACCGGGGACCGGGCTCGACCAGCGGCCTGGAGGCCTTCCGGTTCGGCGCCGCCCGGGCCCGCCGGGCACCCTTCCGGATCGAGATCGGCAACTGGGGCTGGTCCTGGGCCGGCCGTCCGCCCGGGGTCGAGACCGCGGACCTGTTGCGCGCCGGGCTGCGCGGCAAGGAGCTCCGCGATCGTCTCGGCGACCGCCTCGGCCGCCAGTTCTCGCTCCAGTTCGAACTGGAGCAGCCCGCCGACCCGGCCAACCGGGTCACCCTCGACCACGGCCGCCGTGACCGGCTCGGACTGCCGAGGCCCGCCCTGCACTACGACCTCTCGGGCTACGTCCGGCAGGGCATGGCCTCCGCCCGGGCCGTCTCCGACCAGCTGTTCGCCCTGCTCGGCGCCGAGGACCACACCCGCTACGACGCCGGCCCCGGCTGGCCCGGGCGCCTCGAACACCGTGGCCGGGTCCACGGCTACCGGGGCGCCGGGCACGCCGGCGGCACCCATGTGATGGGCGACGCGCCGGGCAGCTCCGTGGTCGATGCGTGGCAGCGCTGTTGGGACCACCCCAACCTGTACGCCGTCGGCTGCGGCTCGATGCCCTCCCTCGGCACCTCCAACCCCTCGCTCACCATGGCCGCGCTGGCCCTGCGCAGCGCCGACCGCATGCACCGGGAGCTCACGGCGCTGCGACGGCCGGCCACCCTCGCCGCTCCGTCCCCGTCCCCGTCTCCGTCTCCGTCCCCTCCATCTCCTCCGTCTCCTCCGTCACCGACCTCGTCCCCGACGCCGTCCAGGGAGTCCTCATGACCGGTCTGCCGCTGCCGCCCGTGCCGGAGCCGTACTACCTGCCCTTCCACTACGGCGCGCTGCACAACATCGGTGTGGACTTCCTGGTCGACCCCGGACCGGTACGGGTCCTGCTCGCCGAGCGGCATCCCGCGCTGGCCGCCGCCGACTTCGGCGGCCGGGCCTGCGTCTCGCTCAACTACCAGCTGTACTTCGCCCAGTACCCGACCGGCGGCGGGATCACCGAGGAGGTGGAGATCAACGTCATCGCCCACCCCGCGTCCGCCGCCGACCGGCTGCCGGCCGTCGACTACGGTCAGTACGCCCGCGGCCACGACCAGACCAGGCTGCTCGGCATCGCCCGCCTCCACGTGCTCTGCGACAACCCGCTCGCGATCGACGCGGGCACCCGCCTCTACGCCGAGCCCAAGCACCCCGGGTGGTTCACCGCCGTCCTGCCCTCGCTCAACGCGGCCGCCGTGCACGACCGCTGGTCCTTCGTCTGCCACCGCGCAGGCCTCGGGCCGGAGGGCCTGCGGCGGTACGACGAGGAGCTCTTCGCGGTCGAGGCGGACCTCGCCGGTCTCGACGGCGAGCCGGTGGTCAACACCCCGGTCACCGGTTACGGCACCGACTCCGCCGGGCGGCTGCTCGCCGGTCCGCTGACCGTCCACCAGCCCTACCGCTTCCACCCGCTCGACACCCGCACCGCCGACCGGATCCGGCTCACCCCCGGGCGGCAGCGGCCGGGTCCGGAGTCCGGGCCGGAGCCGGGGGACCGCAGCCGGGAGGCCGCCGCCGACCTCGCCCGCCTGGTCGGGGACGCACCCGCCGCCGGCGTGTGGACGTACCAGTCCGCCCCGGTCGCCGCGCACCACCGCCCGTACTACGTCCGCTGACCCGGGACGGCCCGGCACCGCACCGACCGTCGGCCGAGCCGGAGCGCTTCACTCCATCAGGTGAAGCAGACGGCGGTGGCCCGTCCGCCCCGGCACCGCTCGCCGATAGTGGGACCGATCGGGCACCGAGCCCCGACGTACGGAGAGAAGGAGCGGCACATGCGGAACGAGGCCACCCAGCGGGTCGAGCTCGTCTTCGAACTGTTCGACGCGAACCGCAACGGCGTGATCGACATCGGCGACTTCGATCTGATGTCCAAGCGCGTGGTCGAAGCCGCCGCCGACTCGGACGAGACTGCCAAGGAGGCCATCCGGGCCGCCTTCCGGCGCTACTGGGTGGTCCTGGAGACGGAGCTGGACGCCAACGGGGACGGCGTTGTCACCCGGGAGGAGTTCCGCGGCTTCGTCCTGTCGCCCGAGCGCTTCGGCCCGACGATCGGACAGTTCGCCGACGCTCTGGCCGCGCTCGGCGACCCGGACGGCGACGGCCTGGTCGAACGCCCGCGGTTCGTGGCGCTGATGACCGCGATCGGCTTCGGACACGCCAACATCGACGCCCTCTTCGACGCCTTCGGACCGACCGCCGACGACCGGATCCCGGTGGCCACCTGGGCGGAGGGCATCCGCGACTACTACGCCCCGGACAAGGCCGGGATCCCGGGCGACCGCCTGGTGGGCAGCCCGACCACCTGATCAGTCCGGCGCAGGCATCCCGCCCGTACCGGACCAGTCGACGACCAGCCGAGGAGCAGTGTGAAACCAGCAGTCGGACTCGCCGTGGGCCGGGGAACGGGCGTGGAGCTCGCCGCCGTCTTCGAACGGGCCCTGCACCGGATCGTGGCCCCGCACGGCGCCGGGATAGAGATCGTCAGGTCCCCGCGGACCTACCACTCGTACGTCTCGCTCCGTCAGGAGGTGGGCGACACCGAGCGGATCCGCCGGCTCACCGAGGAGGACGCCGGCCACTACGAGCGGTTCTGCCGCGAGCTGGCGCGGGCGGGCACGACGGCCGTCTTCCGGACGGCCGTCAACGCCCAGTCGCTCTACCTGGTCCGGCAGCGTCTGCAGGCCGTCAAGGTCGAGCCGATCGCGGCCGGGGACGCCTCGCTGCTGCTGGTCCGGGACGAGGCCCAGGGCTTCTACACCGGGGAGAACCGGCACGCCCCGGGCGTGGTCACCCGCACCATGGAGTTCAGCCGGGAGATCACCGGCAAGGTGCTCGACTACGCCGTCCGGCGCGCCTGGCGGCAGTGGCCCGACGGCGGGCCCGCCCGGGTGGTGATGGCCTACAAGTTCCATCTGCTGGACGGCGCCCTGGACGACTGGGTGGAAGAGCTCGGGCGGGGCCTCGGCGTGGAGGTGCGGCTGTTCCAGCCCGACACGGTCAACCGCAATCTGATCACGCACGGCCTCGGCGACCGCACGGTCATCCTGGCGGGCAACGAGTGGGCCGACATCATGCACGTCGTCCTGCTCGACCGGTTCGGCGGTGAGCGGCAGGAGAGCCGCTGCACGGAGAACGTCCACCTCCACCCGGAGCTGGCGGGGCTGGTGGAGTACCAGACCGTGCACGGCTCCGCCGACGACCTCGCGGGCAAGGACACCGTCAATCCGGTCGCCACCCTGCGTGCCGCCGCCGTCGTCGCCGAGCGGCACGCCGGCTGCCCGGGCGCCGTGGCCGCCGTCGAGGGAGCCCTGGCCGTCGCCGAGGAACAGGGCATACGCACCCCCGACCTCGGCGGACGGCACTCCACCACGGCGGTGGTCGACGCGGTGCTCGACGCCCTGACGGCGCGGGCGTCCGCCGGTCCGCCGTCGGTCGGCGCCCCCCGTTCCTCCGGCCCGCCGCCCGTCGCCACGCCGCCCGTCGCCACGCCGCCTGTCGGCACGCTCGCGGACCGTTCGTGAGTGCCGCTGCGCAGCGGACCGCGCTGATCGTGATCGACCTGCAGAACGACTTCTGCGCCGGCCCCGTCGCCGCCGCCCGCTACCCCGGGGATCCGCAGCGGCTCGCCACCGTCGCCGCCAACGCGGCCCGGGCCGTGCGGACGGCCCGCGCGCACGGTACCGAGGTGGTCTTCGTCCGCTTCCTCGGCGACCCCGTGCACCAGGGCGCCGCCTGGCGCCACCGGGACGCCGTGCTGGGCAAGCGCCCCAAGTGCCTCGAAGGGAGCTGGGGCGCCGAGTTCCACGGCGTGGCGCCGGAGCCCGGCGAGGAGGTGTTCACCAAGCACGCCACTTTCGACGCCTTCCTCACGGAGGGCTTCGGCCCGTACCTCACCGGGCGGGGGATCGGGCACCTGGTGTTCGCGGGCGTGTTCGCCGACGTCTGTGTGGACAGCACCGCGCGCACCGCCTTCCAGAAGGGCTTCCACGTGACGGTGCTCCGTGACTGCACCGCCGCCCTGCACCACCCCGACGAGGACGTGCTGCGCTTCATGGGCCGCGTCTACGGCGCCCGCGTCACCACCCACGACCGACCCGCCGTCTGGACACGGCTTCCCGAGTATCTGGAGAGACCATGACCACCGCCGCGGCCGCCCCCGGCACCAGCGCCGTCACGACCTCGCCCGGGGCCGCCACCGGCGTGGACGGGGGCGTCGGACGGACCGCGCTGATGGTCGCCGCCGCCCGGGCGATCGAGAGCCACCGCCCCGGCGCGCTGGCCCGGGACCCGCTCGCCGAGCACTTCGTCCGCGCCGCCCGCGCGTCCGCGCACTGGCCGGTCCACCCCCGGGACGTCCCGGGTGGTGGGGACGGCGGGGACGGCGCGGAGGATCCGCTCTGGGGGCGGCTCGGCGGCTACTTCGCGCTGCGGACCAGGACCCTGGACGACCACCTGCTGCGGGCCGCCCGGCTCGGGGCCCGGCAGGTGGTACTGCTCGGTGCCGGGCTGGACGCCCGGGCCCACCGCGTGGACTGGCCGTCCGGTACGACCGTCTTCGAGCTCGACCGGGCCCGGGTGCTCGCCTTCAAGCAGCAGGTCCTGGACCGGATCGGCGCGCGGCCGACGGCGCGGCGGGTGCCGGTGGCCTGTGACCTGCGCGTCGACTGGGCCGGCGCGCTGACCGCCGCCGGTTTCCGCCCCGGCGAGCCGACCGCCTGGCTCGCCGAGGGCCTGCTGCTCTACCTGCCCGCGGCGGCGGAGCGGCGGCTGGTCGCCACCGTCGACCGGCTGAGCGCCCCCGGGAGCAGCCTGGCCTATGAGGTGAAGCTCGGCATGGAGCCCTCCGCGGTGCGCCGCAACCCCGTGTACCTCGCGGCGCGCGACCGTCTCGGCATCGACCTGCTCGCGCTGTTCGACGACGAGCCCCGGCCCGACACCGCCGCGGACCTGACCGCCCGGGGCTGGTCCACCGTCACCCGCACGCCCTTCGACTTCACCCGTCACTACGGCCGCGGTCCCCGCCCCGAGCCCGATGACGCGCTCGCCGCCAACCGCTGGACCTTCGCCGCGCGCGGCCTGCTGCCCGGCCCCCGCCGCCGGCGGGCCAGGAGCTGACCCGCCGGGCTTTCCGATTGGTGCGGACCCCGGGGCGGGCCTACCGTCGAGGGCACGAGCGAGTCGAGCACGACCGGCCGACGATCCGGAGAACCCACCATGTCGAAGAAGATCCTTTTCGTGATGACCGGCGCCGACCACTGGACGCTGGCCGACGGCACCCGGCACCCGACCGGCTACTGGGCCGAGGAGGCCGCCGCGCCGTACGAGGAGTTCAAGGCCGCCGGGCACTCCGTCACCGTGGCCACGCCGGGCGGTGTGGTGCCGACCGTCGACGCCGCCAGCCTCGCCCCGGACTTCAACGGCGGGGAGGAGGGCGCGCGAAGGGTCGCGGAGGTGCTCGCCGGCGCCGAGGAGTTCAAACGCCCGATCGGGCTGGCGGACGTCCGGGTGGACGACTACGACGCCGTCTACTACCCGGGCGGTCACGGCCCGATGGAGGACCTGGCGGTCGACGCCGACTCCGGCCGGCTGCTGGTCCGCGCGCTGAAGTCCGGCAGGCCGCTCGGCGTCGTCTGCCACGGGCCGGCCGCGATGCTGGCCGCGGTCGAGGAGGACGGCGGCAATGCGTTCAAGGGCTACCGGGTCTCGGCGTTCAGCAATGAGGAGGAGGCGCAGGCCGGCTTCGCCGACAAGGCGAAGTGGCTGCTGGCCGACCGCCTCGCCGAGGCCGGTGTCGAGGTGCAGGTCGGTGAGCCCTGGGTGCCGAAGGTGGTGGTCGACCGCAACCTGGTCACCGGTCAGAACCCGGCCTCCGCGGCCCCGCTCGCCGTCGAACTGCTGAGGAGGCTGTCCGGCTGACGGGTCCGGGCGCCGGCTGCGGACGCCGCCCGTCCGGTCCGGCGCGGCGTTGGCCGTCGGTCTGTACCGTCCGGCGTGTTGCACGGAGCGCAACGTCGCTGGTCCGCCGGGCACTGCGGCGCCGGAGTGCCGCAAGGACCGCCCGGGTCATCGTGCGGAAGCGAACCGGCCATGGACCGCAAGGAATCCGCCACCGCCGCCAATCGCACGCGCAATGGTCACGAACGGTTTTCGGAGTGGTGGCTTCCGGTTCGGTCGCCGTCCCTAGCGTGCCGCCCATGACACAGAGTCACCGCCCCCACCGTGCACGTCGAACCGGTCTGCTGGCCGCCGCCGTCGCCTCCGCACTGAGCCTCACCACGGTCGCGCTGACCTCCCCGAGCGCCGCCTCCGCCGAGCCCGCCGCCCCGGCCGAGGCCGCCCTCGCCGCTCCGGCCGCCGCTCCGGCCGCCGGTGAGGTCGTCGTCGACGAGCACTTCGCCGGCCCGGCCCTCCCCGCCGGCTGGAACGCCGTCGAGGGCGACTGGAAGGTGGAGAACGGCCGGCTGGTCGGCACCTCCGCCAACTCCGGTCAGCAGAGCCGGATCACCTTCGGCCGCCACCTCGACGACTTCCGCATCGAGGCGACCGCCCGCTTCGAGAGCGTCCAGGACGCCGCCCGCTGGACCGCCTTCGGCCTGGACGTCCCCGCGAGCGGCGCCACCCCGTGGTCGATCGCCACCATGCGTTCCGGCACCACCGCGAGCAACGGTCTCGAGTTCGCCCAGCGCACCCCCGCCAACAGCTGGAACGTCACCAACACCGGCTCCGCGCCGACCGCCGCCGGCACCGGCCGTGACGTGCGCATCGCCGTCGAGGTGCACGGCACCACCGCCCGCTGGATCTTCGACGGCAAGGAGGTGATGCGCACCACCCAGGTCGCCCGCACCGCCGACGGCGGCCAGGCCCTGGTGGTCAACGGCTCGAAGGTCTCCTTCGACGACCTCAAGGTGACCGCGCTCGCCCCCGGCGGCTGGCTGCGCCCCGCCGGCTCGCCGCTCACCGTGTTCGCCCACCGCGGCGCCTCCTCCGCCGCCCCGGAGAACACCCTGGACTCGGACGAGGTCGCCCGGCGAGGTGGCGCCGAGTGGATCGAGAACGACGTCCAGCCCAGCAAGGACGGCGTCCCCTACGTGCTGCACGACGACACGGTGAACCGCACCACCAACGGCAAGGGCCGCGTCCGCGACCTGACGGCCGCCCAGCTGGACGCGCTGGACGCCGGCTCCTGGTTCGGCCCGACGTACGCGGGCGCCCGGGTGCCGAGCCTCGCCGCCCAGCTGGAGGACCTGCGCACCCGCGGCGGCAGCCTGCTGCTGGAGATCAAGGGCGCGCACACCCGCGACGAGGTCGCCCGGATCGTCAAGGAGGTCCGCGACCACGGCATGACCGGTCGGGTCTTCGTGCAGAGCTTCGAGGTCGACGCCCTGCGCTACACCCGCGAGCTGGCCCCCGAGCTGCCCCTCGGCCTGCTGCGCGGCGACCTGGACGCTGACCCGGTGGCCATCTCCAAGGAGCTCGGCCTGTCCGCCTACAACCCGGCCGACGGCGCCCTCGCCTCCCGCCTCGGCGTGGTGAAGGACTTGCACGCGGCCGGTGTCGCGGTCAACGTCTGGACCGTCGACTCGGCCGCCCGCTGGAAGGCCCTGGAGGCCGCCGGCGTCGACGGCATCATCACCAACCGCCCGGCCGAGCTGGCCGGTTGGAACTCCGCCTGGCTCCAGGGCGGCACCGTCACCACCCCGCCGGCCGCACCCACCGTGGCGATCACCTCGCCGGCCTCCGGCGCGACCCTGGACCGTGCCCAGCAGCCGGTGACCGCCGTGCAGGCGAGCGGCGCCGACACCGTCCGGCTCACCCTGGACGGCAAGGAGCTGCCGGCCGGCTCGCCGCTCGACACCACCGCGCTCACGCTCGGCAAGCACACCCTGCGGGCCGAGGCCACCGGCCCCGGTGGCCGCGCCGAGACGAGCACCGAGTTCACCGTCACGGCCACTCCGACCGGCCTGGCCTCGCTGGTGCTCACCTCCGGCGCCGAGCGCAACGCCGTCGCCACCCTCACCGTGATGCTCGGCCAGGGCCAGTACCAGCCGCTCGCCCACTGGGCCGACAACCAGGCCGGCCGCACCATCCCCGCCGACCGCGCCCGCCTGATCGCCGCCGACGCCCGCGCCCTGGACGCCGCCCCGCGAAGCTGACCCCCGCACCCCCCGCTCCACCCCGGGGACCTCGCGCCGCCCACCACGGCCCGAGGTCCCCACCCATTCCGGCCCGTCCACCGCTCCTGCCTCGTGGCCCCCGATCGATCGGCCGACGAGGCCCGTACCGACTCCGGGTGCCCCCAGCAGGCACTTCAACGATTCCTCGGCGAGCAGCGATCGAGCCTCAGCCCTTGACGGCCTCCGCGATCTGCTGGGCGGCCTGGGCGGGCGTGAGGTGCGTGGTGTCGACGACTTCGGCCTCGTGGTGCAGCCAGGTGCGGGCCGCTTCGGCGTAGGGCTCAAGGTACTTGAGGCGGAACCAGGAGTTGGGGCCGACGACGGTGTCTCCGGCGATGCGTCCGCGGAGGGTCTCCTGGTCGGCGTGGAGGACGAAGTGCCGTACTGGAATGGCGTGTTGGGCGAGTCCCGCGCTGATCTCGCGCCAGTACTGCTCGACCAGGACAGTCATCGGCATCACCAGGGTCCCGCCGGTGTAGTCGAGTACGCGACGGGCGGTCTCGACCACGAGTGGCCGCCACGGCGGCCAGTGCTGGAAGTTGTCCGTCCTGGGCAGGCCCGGCGTGATGTCCATGAGCGTCTCGCCGACCTTCTCGGCGTCGAACACCCGTGAATCCGGGATCAACTGCTGTACGAGGGCGCTGGTCGTCGTCTTGCCTGCGCCGTGGGTGCCGTTGAGCCATACGATCATGGGTCCGACGCTAGCGGTGTTCAGCCCGCAATTGGTGCCAATCGCAGTAAGGGACTGCTCTGGAGCGGGGTTGGACGTGTCGAACTCGGCCGGGTTGGGTGGGGGCGGGCCAGGAGGGGCCCGCCCGCGTCGCCAGGGGGTGTCAGGCGGCCTCGGGGGAGGCACGGGTGGGAGGGGGTGACTCTTCGTCAGCCGGTTCGTCGTTGTCCGGTGCCCGGGCCCAGCGGCCGGCGAGCAGGGCGCCCGCCACGAGTTGGAGCTGGTGGTACATCATCAGCGGCAGGACCAGGAGCCCGGCCTGCGGGCCGAAGAGGACGGTGGCCATCGGCAGACCGCCGGCCAGGCTCTTCTGCGACCCGCAGAGCACCGCCGCGATCCCGGAGGCCCGGTCGAGGCCCAGCAGACGCGCGCCGAGCCGGACGATGGTCAGCACGACCGCGAACAGGACCAGCAGGACCGTTCCCAGCCCGAGCAGGGCGGGCGGCGTCACGGTGGACCAGACGCCCTGTGTCACCGCGCCGCTGAACGCGGTGTAGACGACCAGCAGGATCGACCCCCGGTCGACCGGGGCGAGCACCCGGCGGTGCCGGCCCAGGAAGCCACCGATCGACGGCCGTAGCAGCTGCCCGAGCAGGAAGGGTGCGAGCAACTGGGCGCAGATCCGCAGCAGGCCGTCGGCCGACAGCGCGGCGTGTGCCCCCAGCAGCCAGGCTGCGAGCAGTGGTGTCAGTACCAGGCCGACCAGACCGGAGTAGGTGCCGGCGCAGATCGCCGCCGGTACGTTCCCGCGTGCGGCGCCGGTGAGCGCCACCGAGGACTGCACCGTGGACGGGACCACGCAGAGGAACAGCACACCCGCCCGCAGGTGCTCGGTGAGTGCGCCCGGCACGAGCGCCGTCACGGCCGCCCCGAGTGCCGGGAACAGGACGAAGGTGCAGGCCAGCACGAGCCCGTGCAGTCGCAGGTGGCGCAGCCCGGCGAGCGTCTCACGGGCGGAGAGCCGGGCGCCGTACAGGAAGAAGAGCAGCGCCACCGCGAGGCCGCAGGCCAGTTCGGCGCCGCGCGCCGCCCTTCCGGTGGCGGGCAGCACTGCGGCCAGCGCCACCGCCCCGGCCAGCGCCGCGACATACGGGTCGAGCGCGCGCCACCATCGGCGCCGCCGCTCACCGCCACCGGGCGGGCGGCCCCGGGCCCGCGTCGCGGGCGGTGCCCGGTGCTGACGGGCCGTGGTCATTCCCCACCCCCTTCCTCCGTCTCCGGGAGCGCCAGGGCGGTGCCCAGCAGACCGGTCGCCACGGCGGTGGAGCCGTCATGGTCGCTGCCGGCCGAGCCGCGCCCGATCTGAAGGTCGGCCGTTCGGTCGATCTCGATGATCGAGTCCGCCCGGGAGTTGTCGATCACGGTGACGAGGCTGCGCTCGGCGGCGGCCTCCGGTGCGAGGGCGCAGCCGATGACCGCCCAGGCCAAGACTCCGGCCAGCCCGGTCGTCGTGGCGAGCCCGGGGGAGCCGGGCTGCCGGAGCGTCACACGCCCACCTCCTCACGGGCGGGCGGGCGCGGGATGTTCCGCTCCAGCAGCTCGGTGGACTCGCGCACACCGATCTCCGGCCGCTGCCCGGCGGCGGCCGGCAACCGTCCGTCCGCCACCTTGAGCCCGGTGAGCGCCTCGTCCATCGCCTGGTGGGCGGCGAACAGACAGGGCGTGCTGTAGATGGCGACGTCCACCCCGAGCGTGCCCAGCTCGGACAGCGACAGCCGGGGCGACTTTCCGCCGGCGATCTGGTTGAACAGCAGCGGTTTGTCGCCCACCACGCGGCGGATCCGCCGGATCCACTCCTCGCTGCGCACGCCGTCGACCAGCACCACGTCCGCGTCGGTGGCGGCGAGGGCCTCGGCCCGGCGCAGGATGTCGGCCTCCTCGGTGGCGTCCGTGCGGGCCACCACGACCAGGTCGGTGCGGGCGGCGAGGACCAGGCCCAGCTTCTCCAGGTACTCGTCGAGGGGCAGGACCTGCTTGCCGTCGGCATGGCCGCAGCGGCGCGGCCGCTTCTGGTCCTCCAGGATGATGCCCGAGGCGCCGATCCGCTCCAGGCGCCGCACCACGTGGCAGGCCACCTCGGGGTCGACGTAGCCGTCGTCGATGTCGACCAGCAGGTGGTGCCGGGGGAAGGCGCCGCGCAGTCGCTCGACGAAGGCGACCATGTCCGGCCAGGCGATGAAGCCGATGTCGGGCAGGCCGTAGTAGGAGGCCGCGAAGCCGAAGCCGGAGACGAACATGCCGTCGTAGTGCGCGGCCGCGATGGAGGCGGAGTACATGTCGTAGACACCGATGAGCGGGGTCGTCCCCGGGGCGGCGATCCGCTCGCGCAGCCGCTGCCCGTAGCCGTCGTGAATGTTCCCGTGACGCAACGCCATCTCCTCGTCTGCCAGGGGCCCGTGCGGGACACGCGCGGTCCTTTGCCATAAGTTGGCCATTCCTAGGGCCAACTGAGACGCCATCACTATGCGCTCTTTAATGTTCCGTGGGCAAATCTTTAAATGAAGTTCCCTCGTTAGGGTGAATGCGGTCATATGAGTACGAGAAATGTGATGAATTCGCCGCCGCCCCGCCGCTATCCGGCGACCGTGGCCCGGCACGCGTCGGCGTACGCCCGCACCAGCGGCCGGTGCTCGTCCTCACGGCGCCAGGCGAGCACGTAGTGGCAGGCCCCGACGCCCCTCACCGGGCGGGTGGTGACACCGCCCAGGGTGATCAGCGGGGCGTTGCCCGCCGCCACCAGGCAGACGCCGAGGCCGGCGATCAGCGCCTCGTACGTCTCCTCCACGCCGGCGATCTCGGCGCCGATGCGCGGCGGCCGGCCGGCGCGGGCCTCCAGGGCCAGCCAGTAGTCCCGCAGCGGTCCCGCGCTCGGGGGCAGGGCGAGGAACGGCTCGTCTGCCAGCTCGGCGAAGTCGATCCCGGTGCGGGCGGCGAGCGGATGCGTGTCGGGCAGGGCGATCAGCCGGGGCTCCTCGGCGACCACCGTCCATCCGAAGCGCTCCTCGTCGGGCAGCGGAAGCCAGACGAAGGCGACGTCGACGCTGCCGTCCGCCAGGCCCGCCGTCGGGTCCTCCCAACTCGTCTGGCGCAGCCGGGTGGCGGCCTCCGGATGCGCGGCGCCGAAGCGCGAGCGGACGGCCGGGAGCAGGCCGCCCCGGGCCGGACTGGTGCTCATGCCCACCACGAGCGTGCTGCGCTGCTCCGCCTTGGCCGCCTCCACCGCCGCCGCGCCCTCCGTCCAGGCGGCCAGCACCCGCCGCGCGTGCGGCAGCAGGGCCCCGCCGGCGGCCGTCAGCGCCACTCCGTGCCGGTCCCGCCGGAACAGTTCCGCGCCCAGCCGCCGCTCCAGCGTCCGGATCTGTTTGCTCAGCGCGGGCTGCGACAGGTACAGCCGTTCGGCGGCACGGGTGAAGTGCAGTTCCTCGGCGACGGCGACGAAGTAGCGGAGGTCTCGCGCGTGGACGTCCATGGTCATCACCGTTGGCTATCACCGCGGGTCTTGGACGGGCAACGGAATTCGGCGGCACCCTGGTCGGTGTCAGGAGTTGTCCGATCGAGGGGATCCACGGGATCCAACGGGGAGTTCGTCATGAACAAGGTGTGGCTGGTCACCGGTGCGAGCAGCGGCTTCGGGCGGGCGATCACCCGGGCGGCCGTCGCCGCCGGCGACGTGGTGGTCGGCGCGGCCCGGCACCCGGAGGCGTTGAACGACCTGGTGGCCGCGCATCCCGACCAGGTGGCGGCGCTGCGGCTGGACGTCACCGACACCGCCGCGATCGAGGAGGCCGTCCGGGGCGTCGTGGCCCGGCACGGACGGATCGACGTACTGGTGAACAACGCGGGCCGCACCCACGTCGGCGCCGTCGAGGAGACCACCGACGAGGAGCTGCGCCGCCTGTTCGACGTGCACTTCTTCGGCCCGGCGGCCCTGGTCCGGGCGGTGCTGCCGCACATGCGGGAGCGGCGCTCGGGCGCGATCGTGCAGATGAGCAGTGTGGGCGGGCAGCTGTCCTTCGCGGGCTTCGGCGCCTACAGCGGGACCAAGTTCGCGCTGGAGGGCCTGTCCGAGGCGCTGGCGGACGAGGTGCGGGAGTTCGGCGTCAAGGTCCTGATCGTGGAGCCGGGCGCCTTCCGGACCTCGCTGTTCGAGACCGGCCGGGCCGGGGTCAGCGCGGACAGCGGGGTGTACCCGAAGGTGGAGGACACCCGCGCCCTGGTGGCCGGCGGGGACGGCTCGCAGCCCGGCGACCCGGCCAAGGCGGCGGCGGTCATCCTGGCCGCGCTGGAGGCGGAGTCGACCCCGCTGCGGCTGCCGCTCGGCGAGGACTCGGTGGGCGCCGTCCTCGCCCACCTCGACCAGGTCCGGGAGGATGTCGCCGCTTGGGAGGAGCGGTCCACGGCCACGGCCTTCGACGTCTGAGCCGACCGGGAGCCGACCGGGAGCCGACCGGTGCCGATCGGGTGGCGGCGGCCGATCAGAGCGCGAGCCGGCCGCCGCACACGTACCAGTGGCCGCCCGCCCGCAGGTGGTCGACCAGGGCGCGCTGGACGACCGTGTCCCGGGGGAGCGACTCCAGCGGCCGGTCGACGTCGCCGAAGACGTACCGCAGCGGATTGGTGTCCTCGGGCACGTGCGGTCGGCTCGGCCGCCGCAGCGGCGCGAACCGCCGCTGGAAGCGCAGGATGTTCGAGTCCTCCGGCAGGTAGTCGGCGAGCTGCGGGTCGAGCAGCCAGGAGAAGACGCAGGCGTTCCGGTACGGCTCGCCCGGGAAGTACCGGGGGAAGAACGCCCGGGCCCGGTCCAGCGCGCGGTCGCACGCCTCGGGGGAGAGCGGGCCGCAGTGGTCGGGGATGTGCACCTGGATGGTCCACTCGCCGGCCTCCGCCGCCCGCGCCGCCTCGGTGTCCGCCCCGGTCGGTCGACGGCGCTGGAACTGCAGTCGGCCGAGCTGGAAGAGCTCGCCCCGGAAGTGCAGCGTCAGCCAGCGCGGATTGCCCAGCCCGGAGTGGCCGCGCCACCGGCTCACCACGAGCTGCCGGCCGAGGTCGGCCAGCGTCGACCGGGTCACCTCCGGTGGGACGCCGAGCGCGCGGTGGTGGGCCCGGGTGTATGGGGCCAGCGCGGTGAAGAGCAGCGTCGCGAGGCCCGCGCCGTCCGCGACGCCGGCCGGCCAGTCGCGGTCGATGCCGGCCGGCTCCCCGAGCGTTCCCACGGCGCCCGCCTGGGCGTGCAGCGTCTCCTCGAAGAGCGCCCGCACTCCCCGGTCCCGGGCCAGCCGGGTGCGGGCCGCCAGCAGGCCGTTCACCTCCTCGAACGGCACCGCCAGCGCCAGCAGCGCCTCGGCCAGGTCCTCGTCGGCCGGAAGGTAGGGGCCCTCGGGCGGGCGGGGGGCGTGCGGCTGGTCGGACGGGTGCGGCGGTCGTGGTTCCACGGGGCCTCCACGGTGCGGGATCGCTCCGCCGGCGGGGTCGGCGGGCGTACCGGCCGACCCTATCCGCGGTCCCCCGGCGCGCCGGGGGGCGTCCGAGCAGCGGGATCGGCGCAGCAGCGTGAACACCAGCGCGATGACGCTGCCGAGAGAGCGGCTACCGGCCCCGCCGGCCACCGGCCCCGCCCGGACGGGCCCCTTGCCGATCCCGCAGCGCCCGCAGCCCGCGCCGGACGGCCCGGGTGGCCGCGGGCGGCAGCAGGTCGAGCAGCAGCCGGCGCGGACCCGAGTGCGGGACCGGCGGCCGTACGGCGACGTTCAGCCGCAGCACCCGCCGGTCCGCGATGGCGTCCTCGTCGACGGTGAACCCCTCGGCCCGCCAGTCCCGGGTGAGCAGGGCCTCGCGGACCGGCTCCGGATCGCCCCACGTCCCGTAGAACTTCATCGGGGTCAGCAGCACCGGCCGCAGCCCACCGGTGAACACCGCCTGCCAGACCGCCGCCGACACGCCCGGGGTGTGCTCCGAGCGGTAGTCGTCCAGCGCCACCAGGCCGTCCGCGGCCAGCGCCTGCCGCGCGACCGCGATGTCCCCGGCCACGTGCTCGTAGAGGTGGGAGGCGTCGACGTGGACGAAGCGGCAGCTGCCGGCCGGGATGCGGCCGTCGGCCAGCACGGAGGTCGGCGCCTGCACGATCGTCGGCAGTTCCGGGTGGAACGCCAGGTAGTTGGCCTCGAACCCGCGCCTGGTCAGCGAGGACCGGTAGGACATCGTCATCTCGGCGTCGTTGTCGGCGTCGCCCGCCTCGGAGTCGAACAGGTCGCAGACCGTCAGCCGCTCGCCCGGCCGGAGGTGGTCGCCGAGCAGGACGGCGCTGCGCCCGAGGTAGCTGCCGAGTTCGAGGATGTCGCCGGTGAGCCCGGCCGCGCTCTGGGCGGTGAGCAGGTGGCGGAAGGCCTCCTGGTCGAGCCGGAAGAACCAGCCGGGAATGTCCGCCGGGCGCGCCGGACGGGGTGCGTCCGGGGTGGTGGCGGGACGGACGGCGGGGCGGCGGGCGGCCGGCTGGTCGGAGGCGGTCTCGGCACTGGGCACGGCGGTCTCCCTCGGGACGGGACGGGGCGGGCGCGGGGCGGGCCCGTGCCCTGGTCACGCGCGGCGGTGCCGTGGTACCGGACGGATCGGCCGTGGTGGATGGCGGCTCATCATAGTCACGCCGCACCGGGCCGGACCGGTTCCGACCGGAGCGTCCGGCCGCTGTTCACGCGTTCGGCGTGTCGCCCTCCGGCCCGGCGATCGTCTCGGCCGGCCACGCCCGCTCGGCGTCGGCGGGATCCGGGCCGGTGTGACGATCGGCGCCCTCGTCCAACTCGCCCTGTTCCGCCTCCCGCTGCCCCGCCCCCCGGTCGGACGCGGGTGGCGCCGGGCCCGCCGCCGGTGCCGCTGAACGGGCGTCAGAAAATCGCTTGAGCGATCGAAGGGCGACTGCTTAAGCTGCACACGATCGATCTCCCGAAAGCGAAGGTGGAGCCATGGAGTCGAGTACTCGTCACACCGCCCTGATCGGCGCGGCCACCGCGGCGCTCGCCGCCGCGGCGGTGGTGAGCGGCGTGAGCGCCGTCCAGGAGCCCGCCAACGCTCCCGGCATCGTCGTCGAGGCGCACATGGGCATGCTCGGCCAGGCCGGTGGCCCGGACCGGCTCGCGGTCCAGGACCACATAGCGCTCTGACCCGCCACCGGACAGCGCCCGTGACCGCGCCGACCACGCTCACCGTGCCGACGGTGCCGACGGTGCTGCCCGAAGCTCGCGGCGACCACCCGGACGGTACCGCCGCCCCCGGCGACCCCACCGCCCGGATGGTCGCCGCGACGGCTGAGCGGCTGATCCGTCTCTGGGACGGACGGCCCGAGCTGCACCACCCCGGGTGGGCACGGCCCTTCCGTCAACTCGGTGACCTGCTGCCCGCGCAGGACGTCGAGTTCGCCGCGCACAACCCGCAGATGGTGCCGCTGCTCTGGTACCCGGCGCTGTGCCACGGCAGTGGGGCGAGGCCGGTGATCGATGTGTTCGACCACCTCCCCGCCGGGGCCGGCCCGCCGCTGCCCCGGCGGCAGGAGCTCTCCCGCGTCTACAGCTGGGCCCTGGCTTCCCGCACCGCCGTGGACTGGATCGCCGACCGTCTCGACGGCCGTGGTCTGCTGGAGGTCGGCGCAGGGAGCGGCTACTGGGCGTGGCTGCTGCGCGCCCGCGGCATCGACGTGCTGGCCACGGACGCCGTGGCCGACGCCGGACACAACGGGTTCACCGACCGCTTCCAGTACACCGAGGTCCGCCCCGGCCGGGCCGCCGAGGACGCCGCCGCCCACCCCGACCGGGTGCTCGCGCTGCTCTGGCCCCCGCACCGCGACCCGATGGCCGCCGACGCCCTGCGCGCCTACCGCGGCCCCGGCGTCCTCTACCTCGGCGACCGCTCCGGTGGCCTCTGCGCCGACCCGGCCTTCTTCGCACAACTCGCCTCCCACTGGCGCCCGGTGTCCCGCTGCCCGCTGACCCTGCGCTGGCTCGGCAATCACGACACCGCCACCTTCTTCGTCCGCCGCTGAAACGCCGCTGATCCGTCGCCGGCGACCACCTGTACGTGCTCGGTCGGCTTCGGGCGGACGCGCACGGTTCGCGAGGCGCGACAGGCAGGCCCGTCCTGGCAGAGCCGCTGTCGCGGTTCCCGGGGGCTCTCGAATGTGTCAGTGGTGGTTGCGATCCTGTGCGGCATGGACGACACGACCTTCTGGGCGCTCATGGACGAGCTGAGCAGTCAGCCGGGTGACCGGCACCAACGGCTGGAGTGGCTGCGCGGGAGCCTGTGGCGCAGACCGGCCGCGGAGGCGGTGGAGTTCCAGGCACATCTGGAGGCCGCGTGCGCGGCGGTCGGCACGGACGCACTGTGGCGGGCGGTGCGCCGGATCGAGGGCGGCCTGTGCTCCGACGACGGTTTCGACTACTTCGCGCTCTGGCTGGTGGCCCAGGGGCGGGGGACGTACCAGGCCGTGCTCGCCGATCCGGACGCCCTCGCCGACGTTGCCGAGGTGCGGGCCCTGGTGGGACGGGACCTGCGGGAGTGGCATGACGACGAGTGGCCGGAATGGGAGGAGCTCGACTACGTGGCCCAGGAGGCGTTCGGCGAGCTGACGGGCCAGGAGGACGACGGCTGCGAGGCGTTCCACGAGGCTCTGGACGCCGTCCAGGAGGCATGGGCGGAGCCCGAGGACGAGACCGGCGCCGCAGCGGCCGCCGTGCGGGCCGGGACACCCCGCCTCGACGCGCTCTTCCCCGCGCAACCCGGTGTCTGATCGCTGACGCGGTGCCGACACCCGCTGCCGATCCGCCGCTCGGACGGTGGTGGGGCCGCCGGTACGACATGGTCATGCGAATGGGCGGTTACCCTGACGGATCGTGTGGGAACTGTTGGCGGAGTTCCAACCCCACCGAGGAGGACCTCCCATGAAACGACTGCTCTGCGCTGCCGCTGCCGCTGCCGCCGCCACGATCCTGTGCCTGACCGGTGTCGGCGCCGCCGCCGCGGCCGACACGGACCCCAACTGGGCCGCCCTCGGTACGGGCGACGCGACCTGGCCCACCGACGGGCCGGACTCCAACTGGGCCGCCCTCGGCACCGGTGCGCAGTGGACCACCGATGGCGCGGAGTCCCCCTGGGCCGCGCTCGGTACGGGCGACGCGGCCTGGCCGGCCGACGGGGCGGACTCCAACTGGGCCGCGCTCGGCACGGACGCTCCCGCGCCCGTCGCCGGTGCGCCCGTCGCCGGTGCGCCCGTCGAGCAGCCGACGAACTGATGCCGGTGCGAGGCACCGAACGGCAACCCGCCGGGAGCCGCGCCCCCTCACGGTAGGCCCGGCCCCGTCGCCCGGCTCGGCCCGATCGCGGGAACGCGGTCGGGCCGAGCCGTTTCGGTGCCCCGTGGCCGGTCGGCCGGTCGGCCGGTCGGTCGGACCGACGGCCGGTCACGCGATGCGTACCGCCGGGAGCCGGGTGGCGAGCAGCGCTCCGCCGGCGGCGGTGGCCGCCAGTACGGCGAGGGCCGCAGGGAGGGCGTCGACCAGGGGGCGGCCGGCGGTGAGGGTGGTGGCGGCGGCCACACCGAGCGCGGGCCCGATGTTCATCGCCGTCTGCTGCAATCCGCCCGCCACCCCGGCCGCGTGCACCGGGGTAGCGCGCACCAGCGCGGCCGTCGCCGTCGCCATCACCGCCCCGAAGCCGGCGCCCAGCAGCAGGAACGCCACGCCGAGCACGAGCGCCGGAGTGCCCGGGCGCAGGGCCGCGACAGTCAGGGCGCCCGCCGTGATCGAGCACATCCCGGCGACGACCGTGCGGCGCGGCCCGTGCCGCCGGGTCAGCAGGGCCGACGCGGGCGCGGCCGCCACCATCGCCACCGCCAGCGGCAGCGCCCGGAGCGCACTGGCGAGCGGATCGAGGGACAGCACGTCCTGCAGGAAGTAGGTGGCGAGGAAGAGCGTGCCGAACAGCGTGGCCGAGGCGGCGAGCAGTACGCCGAGTGCCGGGGTCACCGCCGGGGTCCGGAGGAGGGCCGGCGGCAGCAACGGCGACCGGGCGCTGCGCTCGTGGCGGACGAAGGCCGCGCCGAGGGCGGCCGAGGCCGCGAGCCCGAGCCCGCTGCCCGGTGTCGGGCCCCGGTCCGGCAGGCCGGTCAAGGTGAAGACCAGGCAGGCCAGCGCGCAGCCGAGCAGTGCGGCGCCCGGCAGGTCCAGGCCGACCGTGCGGCCGGTCGCACGGCCGTCGGCGTCGGCGTCGTCGGCGGTGGCGGGCAGCGGGACCAGCAGCGCGGCCACGCCGGCCACGGCGGCCGGTGCGAGGGTCAGGAGGAAGACCGACCGCCAGCCCAGCTGGGTGGTCAGGGCGCCGCCGATCACCGGGCCGGCGGCGGCCGAGAGCCCGATCGCGCTGGTGCGCAGCGCGATCGCCCGGCCCAGCAGGTCGGCCGGGTAGGCGGCACGCAGCAGGCCCAGGGTGGCGGGCTGGAGCAGTGCGCCCGCCGCGCCCTGGAGGACCCTAAGGCCGATCACCCAGCCGATGCCGGGGGCGAGCCCGATGGCGGCCGAGGCGGCGCCGAAGCCGAGCACGCCGACCGCGAAGACCCGGCGGTGGCCGTAGCGGTCGCCGAGCCGCCCGGCGAGGACGAGCAGGGCCGCCACCGTGACCAGGTAGGCGGTGCTGGTCCACTGGACGGCGGCGAGGGAGGCGTGCAGGTCGCGCTGGAGACTGGGCTGGGCGACGGTGAGCACCGTCCCGTCGAGGGCGACGATCGCGGCGCCGAGGATGCTGCCGGTCAGGGTGAGCCGCCGCGCGCCGGTCCCGGTCACCGTGCCGGCCCCGCTCGCCACGCGGGTTTCGCTCACCGGGGTGCCTGACCGAGGTGGGCGTCGAGCGTGGCGCGCAGGACGGGGTCCAGGGCGTCGGTTCCGGTGGTGAGGGCGAGGCTGCCCCAGGCGCGGAGCTGGGCGAGGCCGTGCAGGTTGGCCCAGAGCGCCGCCGCGGCCGTCGTCGGGGAGGGGTCGCCGTCGCCGGTGGGCGGGTGGACCAGGGCGACCAGGCGGGTGAGGGCGTCGAACAGCGGGAGCGAGGTGCGCCGCAGCTCGGCGCCGCTGCCTTCGAGAACGTCGTGACGGAACATCAGCTCGAACATGCCCGGCCGGTCGGCCGCGAAGGCCAGGTAGCCGCGGGCGAGCCGTTCGAGCCGGGCGCGGGCCTCGGCGGGGCCGTGGACGGCGGTCGTCTCGTGGGCGCCGGCGCCGCGCAGTCCGAGGGTGCCGGCCAGGTCGTCGAAGCCGTGCCGGGCGATGGCGGCGAGCAGTTCGGCGTGGGTGGCGAAGTGGCGGCGCGGGGCTCCGTGCGAGACCCCGGCCTGGCGGGCGATCTCGCGCAGGGTGAGCGCGTGCACGCCCTCCAGGGTGAGCAGCTCGACCCCGGCGGCGACCAGGCGGGCGCGCAAGCCGGCGGGGTTGTCCTGTTCGGTCATGGGGGAGTGTCTACCAAGGCCGAGTAGACACTGTCTACTCGCGTCCGGGCCCGGTCGGCAGGCACAATCGCGGCATGGACGAGGGCGGCGAGTCGGCCTGCTGGCTGGACCGGGTGTGCGACGCGTGCGGGCGGCTGCGCGAGCGGTCCGGCCCCGGCTCCTGCGAGCACTGCGGCGGCGGTGCGCGGGCCACCGAGGGCGTGCCGTCGAACAGCGAGCGCGCCGAGGACGAGCGCGCCGAGGACGCGGAAAGCCCCGGGGCGGACCACCGGAGGTGACCCGCCCGGGGGCAGGGTGTGCGGTCGGCGCGCGGGCGCGCCGTTCAGGACCTGGTCAGCGCGACAGGCCGTCGAGCGGCTGCCCGGACCCCTCGTCCAGCGGATCCTCCACCGGCTCCGCGGCGTCCGCCGACGTGCCCTGCACGGGGATCCGCGCCTCGGAGGTCCGCGCCTCGGGAGCCCAGGGACGCCGGCGCCGGGCGAGCACGGCGCCCAGCCGTTCCACGGCGGGCTGGGTGTACCGGGCGGCGAGCGGGCCGGTGACCACCAGGATGAGCACGTACGCCGTGGCCAGCGGGCCGAGGCCGGGCTCGATCCCGGCCGTGACGGCGAGCCCGGCGATGACGATGGAGAACTCGCCGCGCGAGACCAGCGCCCCGCCGGCCCGCCACCGGCCGCGGGTGGCGATCCCGGCGCGGCGGGCCGCCCAGTAGCCGGTCGCGACCTTGGTGAGCGCGGTGACCACGGCCAGCAGCAGGGCCGGGAGCAGCACCGGCGGGATGCTGGTCGGGTCGGTGCTGAGGCCGAAGAAGACGAAGAACACCGCCGCGAAGAGGTCCCGCAGCGGGCTGAGCAGGGTGTGCGCGCCCTCGGCGGCCTCGCCGGAGAGCGCGATGCCCACCAGGAACGCGCCGACCGCCGCCGACACCTGGAGCTGCTGCGCGATGCCCGCGACCAGCAGGGTCAGCCCGAGCACCACCAGCAGCAGCTTCTCCGGGTCGTCGTGGGAGACGAACCGGGAGATCACCCGGCCGTAGCGGAGCGCGACGAAGAGCACCGCGCCGGCGGTGGCCAGGGCGATGGCCAGCGTGATCGAGCCCGCGAGCAGGCCGGCCCCGGCCAGCAGCGCCGTCAGGATCGGCAGGTAGACCGCCATCGCGAGGTCCTCCAGCACCAGGATGCTGAGGATCACCGGGGTCTCCCGGTTGCCGAGCCGGCCGAGGTCGCCGAGCACCTTGGCGATGACGCCCGAGGACGAGATCCAGGTGACGCCGGCGAGCACCACGGCGGCCACCGGTCCCCAGCCGAGCAGCAGCGCGGCGACGGCGCCGGGTATCGCGTTGAGCAGGAAGTCGACCGCGCCGGCCGGGTACTGGGCCTTGAGGTTGGTGACCAGGTCGGCGGCGGTGTACTCCAGGCCCAGCATCAGCAGCAGCAGGACGACGCCGATCTCGGCGCCGGTCGCCACGAACTCCTCGCTGGCGCTCAGCGGCAGCAGCCCGCCGGTGCCGAAGGCGAGCCCGCCGAGCAGGTAGAGCGGGATCGGGGAGAAGCCGTAGCGGCCGGCGATCCGGCCGAGCAGTCCGAGGACGAGGATGACCGAGCCGAGCTCGATGAAGACGGTCGCGGTGTGCACCCCCCGATCACCCCCGCTCCAGGATCGCCGCCGCCGCGTCCACACCCTCGCGGGTGCCGATCACGATGAGCGTGTCGCCGCCCGCCAGCCGGAAGTCCGGTGCGGGGGAGGGGACGGCGCCGGTGCGCCGCAGCACGGCGACGATCGAGGCGCCGGTCTCGGTGCGCATCCTGGTCTCGCCGAGCAGCCGCCCGTTCCAGTACGAGGTGCCGTCGACCGGGAGCCGCTCGGCGACCAGGCCGAGGTCGGTGGTGTGCAGCAGGGCCGGGTTGTGGTGGGCCGGGGTCAGGGCGTCGACCAGGGCGGTGGACTCCTCGGCGGTCAGCCGGAAGGCCTGGGAGCAGGCGTCGGGGTCGTCCGAGCGGTAGACGTTGAGGCTGCGTGAGCCGTCCCGGTGGGCGATCACGGACAGGTGCCGCTGTTCTCGGGTGGTGAGGTCGTACTGGACTCCGACACCGGGGAGCGGGGTGGTCCGGACACGGGCGATCGACACGGCGGCTGTCCTCTCGTCAGAGCGGTTCCCAGAGGCTGCGCACGGCGCGGGCACGCCGGAGCACGGGACGCCGGCGCCTGACCGCGTATGAGACGCGAACGCGCAACCGGACTAATAGTAATGAGTATGTAAAGTCTGAAAATAGTGCCCCGGTCCGTGGGTGCGCCGGGAAGCGCGCGCACGAACCGGGGCGGCGGGCCGGTGACTGCGTGACGGCCCGGGTTCGGGGAGGGGACTACTGCGGCGGGCGGTCGTCGCGCAGCTGGTCCTTGAGCTTCTCCTGGCCCGTGTCGACCTGGCCGCTGTACTTGCCCTGGGTACGTTCGTCGACCATGTCGCCGGCCTTGTCGACGCCCTTCTCGGTCTGGTCCTCATGGCCCTTGAGCATGCTCTTGAGCTTGTCGAACATGGACATGTGGTCACACTCCCGGATGAGACGGCCCCACCTCTCCCAGCATCGCCGCACACCGGGGTGTCCGCATCCGGTCAGCTTGTGCGCCGGGCTTGGCAAGGGGGCGAGGAACATGTCAAATCGGGAGTCCCACGGACCGTCGGAAGGACAAGCCTTGAACGCTCGGACCGGTCGCCCGGCCGCCACCCTCCGCGCCCGCACCGCCCCCGCCCGCCGGACGGCGGGCGCCGCGCTGGCGGTGGCGGCGCTGGTCACCCCGCTGCTGCTGGTCGGCACCGGCAGCGCCGCCGCCGACCCGGACCCGGCCCGCAAGGGGGCGAAGCTGGCCGCCCGTCTGGTGGAGGAGAGCAGTGTGGACGGTGCCTACGACACCCTGGAGGCGCTCCAGCGGATCGCCCGCCGCAACGGCGGCAACCGGGTGGCGGGCACGTCCGGCCACGACCAGTCCGCCGGCTACGTCTACGAGCAGGCCCGCCGGGCCGGGCTCAAGGTGTCCAGGCAGCAGTTCGAGTACACGTACTTCCAGGAGCTGTCCGAGCGGCTCTCGGTGGTCTCGCCGCAGGCCGAGGACGTCGTGATCAAGGCGATGACCTACTCGGTCGGCGGCCCGGACGCGGGTCTGACCGCGGCGCTCGCGGTGGTCCCGGTCGACGCCACCACCGGCTGCGAGGCCGCCGACTACGCCTCCGGCGCGGTCACCGGGAAGATCGCGCTGATCCGGCGCGGCGGCTGCAGCTTCGCGGTCAAGCAGGCCGCGGCGGCCGACGCGGGCGCCCTCGGCGCGGTGATCTACAACAACGTCGAGGGCGACCTCAACGGCACCCTCGGCGAGCCGGGCCTCGGGCGGATCCCGGTCGGCGGCATCACCCAGGCCGCCGGACAGGCGCTCGCCGCCAAGGCGGCGGCCGGCCCGGTCACCGTCGCCCTGGACATCCGCACCTTCATGGAGAAGCGCACGACCTGGAACGTCATCGCCGAGACCCGCGGCGGCGACCCGGACAACACCGTCGTGATCGGCTCGCACCTCGACTCGGTGCAGGCCGGCCCCGGCATCAACGACAACGCCTCCGGCACGGCCGGCATCCTCGAGGTCGCCAGGAACCTCGCCCACCGTCCGGTGAAGAACAAGGTCCGGTTCGCCTGGTGGTCCGCCGAGGAGTTCGGCCTGCGGGGCTCCGCGGCGTACGTGAAGTCGCTCTCCGAGGCCGACCGCAAGAAGATCAAGCTCTACCTGAACTTCGACATGATCGCCTCGCCCAACTCCGCGCAGTTCGTCTACGACGGCGACGACTCCGACCACGTGGGCTCCGGCCCCGGCCCGGACGGCTCCGCGCAGCTGGAGCGGCACATCACCGACTACCTCGACCGCCGCGGCCTGCCGCACGAGGGCACCGACTTCACCGGCCGCTCCGACTACGGTCCGTTCATCGACGCGGGCATCCCGGCCGGCGGCACCGACACCGGCGCCGAGGTGATCAAGACGCCCGCCCAGGCCGCCAAGTACGGCGGAACCGCCGGCCAGGCCTTCGACCCCTGCTACCACAAGGCCTGCGACGACCTCCGCAACCTGGACCTGACCGCCTTCGACGTCAACATCGACGTCATCGCGGACTCGGTGGGCACCTACGCCTGGGACCTCTCCTCGCTGCACACCCCCGTCCCGCCGCAGCGCACCGAGGGCGGCGGCCTCCAGGAGGGCCACGCGCACGAGGTCGAGGTCTGATCCGGTCCGGCCCGGCCCCCTTTCCCCGCCCGGCGGGCAGGGGGCCGGACCGGCAACCCGGTCGGGCGCCCGGCGGTAGGGGTCCGATGGGTGCGCGGGGCGGGGGCCTGACACCATGGCACCGAGATCACGACACCGTGACACCCTCGGAGGAGTCAGCACCATGAGCAGCACGCACTACGACGTCGTCGTCCTCGGCGCCGGCCCCGGCGGCTACACCGCGGCCGTCCGCTCCGCGCAGCTCGGCCTGAAGGTCGCCGTCGTCGAGTCGAAGTACTGGGGCGGGGTCTGCCTGAACGTGGGCTGCATCCCCTCCAAGGCCCTGCTGCGCAACGCGGAGCTCGCGCACATCGTGACCAAGGAGGCCAAGACCTTCGGCATCAAGGTCGAGGGCCAGGTGACCTTCGACTACAGCGAGGCGTTCAAGCGCAGCCGCACCGTCGCCGACGGCCGCGTCAAGGGCGTCCACTACCTGATGAAGAAGAACGACATCACCGAGTACGACGGCCGCGGCACCTTCGTCGACGACTACACCCTGCAGGTCGCCCTCAACGGTGGCGGCTTCGAGGTCGTCACCTTCGACCACTGCGTCATCGCCGCCGGTGCCACCACCCGGCTGCTGCCCGGCACCAGCCTGAGCGAGCGCGTGGTCACCTACGAGGAGCAGATCCTCACCGAGCAGCTGCCCGGCAGCATCATCATCGCCGGCGCCGGCGCGATCGGCGTGGAGTTCGCCTACGTGCTGCACAACTACGGCGTGCAGGTCACCATCGTCGAGTTCCTCGACCGGATGGTGCCGCTGGAGGACGCCGAGGTCTCCGCCGAGCTCGCCAAGCAGTACCGCAAGCTGGGCATCCAGGTGCTCACCTCGACCCGGGTCGACTCGATCGACGACAAGGACCCGGCCGCCAAGGTCAAGGTCACCGTCACCGCCAAGGACGGGCAGCAGCAGGTGCTGGAGGCCGACAAGGTGCTCCAGGCGATCGGCTTCGCCCCGCGGGTGCACGGCTACGGCCTGGAGAACACCGGGGTCAAGCTGACCGAGCGCGGCGCCATCGCGGTCGACGGCCGCGGCCGCACCAACGTCCCGCACATCTTCGCCATCGGCGACGTCACCGCCAAGCTGATGCTGGCGCACGCCGCGGAGGCGATGGCCGTGATCGCCGCCGAGACGATCGGCGACGCGGAGACCATGGAGGTGGACTTCGCGATGATCCCGCGCGCCACCTACTGCCAGCCGCAGATCGCCAGCTTCGGCTACACCGAGGCGCAGGCCCGCGACCTGGGCTACGACGTCAAGGTCGCCAAGTTCCCGTTCACCGCCAACGGCAAGGCGCACGGCCTCGGCCACCCGACCGGCTTCGTCAAGGTCATCTGTGACAACACCCACGGCGAGCTGCTCGGCGCCCACCTGATCGGGCCCGAGGTCACCGAGCTGCTGCCGGAGCTGACGCTGGCCCAGCAGTGGGACCTCACCGTGCACGAGGTCGCCCGCAACGTGCACGCGCACCCGACCCTGGGTGAGGCGGTCAAGGAGGCGATCCACGGACTGGCCGGTCACATGATCAACATGTGATCGCACCTTTCCGGTGCCGGGCCCGTCCGGCGGGGGGACCGCCCTCCGCCGGACGGGCCCTTCCCGTTGAGCGGGGGCACGGGGTGCGGGGCGTGGGGCCGGAGCCACGGGCGGTCGCCGTCAAAGTGCCGTCAACGCGGGGCGGATCCGCGTAGCCGGGGCGTCAAGAGCCGGTGCGCCAGGCCGTTCGCGGGGATGGACTGGAACCGTGGGCGGGGCCGACCGGGGCCGCCGCCGCGACCGGAAGGACGTCCGCGCCATGACCGAGTACCGACCGCTCTCCGAGGACCCGCGCGACCACCGCCCGTACGAGGCCGCGGAGGCGGCCGTCGAAGGGGCCGGGGAGGAGTCCGCGCCGGAGGAGCGCCGCACGGCCCCCGCGCACTGCCGCTACGCCATGGACTACCGGGACTGACGGTTCGCCGGCCCGTCGGCCGCCGGGTCGGCGAACCGCCGACCGGGCCCTCGATCTCCTTCAACTACCGCTGCCTGTAAGGAGTTTATTGCTCATCGTCGCCTGGGTACGGGTGCCTGACCCGTCCGGGGGCAGGCCCCGGAACACCGGGACGAGGGGGGAACGCCTACATGCGCACACATCGAATGCGCCGGATCGGCGCCAGAGGGACGGCCCTGCTGGCCGCCGTCCTCCTGGTGCTGCTCGGCCTCCCGCAGGGCGCCGGGGCCGTGCCGGTCCGCGGCTACACCGGCTGGTCGATCCTCATGTGCAAGGTCTCCGACAACGCCTCCGAGCCGCACACCGCCGGCTGGCTGCGGAACTTCTTCACCGACTCCGGCGCGGGCACCGGCGGCATGTACGACTACTTCAACAGCATCTCGGCCGGCGCCGTGCAGATCCGCAACTCCAACGCCGCCGGCTGGTACACCATGCCGTACACCCTCGCGCAGGAGCAGGGCCGCGACCGGGGCACCCGCTTCCAGGACTGCGTCGCCGCCGCGCGCGCCGGCGGGTACACCGTTCCGGCCGGGCACCGCACGATCGTCGTCACCAACGTCGGCATCGACTGGTGGGGGAGCACCAACGCGATCTACCTGGACGGCACCGGCCTCTCCTCGGTCTCCGTCGCCCACGAGATGCTGCACGGATACGGGCTCGGGCACTCCTACTCCAACGACACCGGCTACCGCAACGCCCCGTGGTCGCAGCCGGGCGAGTACGACGACCCGTGGGACGAGATGAGCGCGGCCAACGTCTACAGCCCGGGCGTCGGCAGCACCTACGGCAACGCCCGGCCGGTCGGCCTGGCCGCCTACCACCTCGACAAGCTCGGCTGGGTGGACCACAGCCGGGTGGCGGTCGCCCCGGCCGGCTGGAGCAGCTACACCCTCACCTCCTTCCAGAGCGACGACGGCTCCCACCCGCAGCTGCTGCGGGTGCCGATCGGAACGGACCCGTTCCACTACTACACCGTGGAGTTCACCCGGAAGCTCGGCTACTCCGCGGGCATCCCCGACGACGTCGTGCTGATCCACGAGATCGTCAACGGCACGCCCTACCTCCAGCGGACCCTGGACGGCGGCGCCCGGCTGCCCGTCAGCTCGCTCAACGCCAACGGCGACTCGATCTCGACCTCGATCAGCGGCGGCACCGCCGGTGTCACCGTCTACTCGGCCACCTCGATGGCGGCCTACGGTCCCAACACCTGTGCCGCCGGCTACGTCTGGCGGGACGGCGACAACCGTGACTACACCTGCGTGACCCCGGCGAACCGGAACCAGACCGCCGCCGACAACGCGGTCCGCGCCAGCCGCTGGGTCTCCGGCCCCTACGGGCCGCACACCTGCGTCAACGGCTACGTCTGGCGCGAGGCCTGGCCCGGCGACGACGTCTGCGTGACCCCCGCCCTCCGCTCCCAGGCCGCGGCCGACAACGCCGCCGCGCCCTCCCGCGTCCTGCGCCCCTGACCGTCGGCGGGTGACCGCACCCACCCACCCACCCGTCCGTCCCGGCCCGTTCCGCGCGGGCCGGGACGGACGGGGAGGGAACGTGCGGACCACGGCCGCGGGCGGGTGCGGGTGCGGCAGGATGGCCGGGTGACCGACACCATCCTCAATCTCTGGCGCCGCCACCCCGACGCCGTGCCCGCCGACGTCTGGGACCGCACCGACCTCACGGTGCTCATCCTCGCGGAGACCGGCATCACCGAAGTCCCGGCCGCCATCGGCCGGTTGCGGCGGCTGCGCACCCTCGACCTCGGCCACAACCGGATCGCCGCACTCCCCGAGGAGATCGGCGGCCTCACCGGCCTCACCGACTTCCTCTACCTGCACGACAACGCGCTCACCGCGCTCCCGGCGGCCCTCGGCGGGCTCACCGCGCTGCGCTACCTCAACATCGGCGAGAACCGGATCGCCGAACTGCCCGACGCCCTCGGCGCGATGGCCGGCCTGGTGGAACTCCGCGCCCAGCACAACGCGCTCACCGCGCTGCCCGGATCGCTCGGCGGCCTGCACGCGCTGCGCGAGCTCTGGCTGCGCGGCAACACGCTGACCGCCCTGCCGGACTCCTTCGCCGGCCTCGCCGAGCTGCGCGAGCTCGAACTGCGGGAGAACGCGTTCCCGGAGGTGCCCGCGGTGCTGGCCGGGCTGCCGCGGCTGCGCCGGCTCGACCTGCGGGGCAACCGGATCACCGGGCTGCCGGACTGGCTGGCGGACCCGGCGGCGCTGCCCGCGCTGGAGAAGCTCGACCTGCGCTGGAACGCGGTCGAGCCGGCCCCCGCACTGCTGTCGGCGCTGGCGGCGCGCGGCTGCGTGGTGCTGCACTGAGCCCGCGCGGGCGGGTCCGTCCGGGGAAACCGCTCGCCCGGCGGGCGTTCGGGTGCTAGCGTCGATGTCATGAAGCGCGCCGCAGCCGTCCTCACGACGACGCCGGAGAGAGTCCCGGCGCGCTGACTGCTGACCTAGTCCGAAGCCCCGGGGCGAGTGCCCCGGGGCTTCGCCGTACCGGTCCACTCGCCCGCCGAGCCGAGTGGAGACCACCACCATGAGCAGCAACCCCGTCGCACCCCCGGCGGCCCCCGTCGCCGACCACCGCCGGCTGGGCCGGGAACTCGAACTCTTCGACACCGACCCGCTGATCGGCTCCGGCCTCCCGTACTGGCTGCCCGACGGCGCCGCGATCCGGCACGCCCTGGAAGAGTTCATCCGCGACCGCGAACGGCGCGCCGGCTACCGCCACGTCTACTCGCCCGTCCTCGGCAAGCGCGAGCTGTACGAGATCTCCGGCCACTGGCAGCACTACCGCGACGACATGTTCCCGCCGATGGAGCTGGGCACCGAGCAGGTCGTGCTGCGCCCCAGCCTCTGCCCCCACCACGCCCTGATCTACCGCTCACGCGCCCGCAGCCACCGTGAGCTGCCGCTGCGGATCGCCGAGCTGGGCGGCATGTACCGCTCCGAACCGTCCGGCGTGCTCGGCGGGCTGACCCGGGTGCGGGCCATCCAGCTGAACGACGCGCACGTCTTCTGCACCCCCGAGCAGGCCGCCGACGAGGCGGTCGGCGCCCTGGAGCTGATCGGCGAGGCGCACCGGGCCCTCGGCATCCGGCCGGTCCGCCACCGGCTCTCGCTGCCGGGCGAGGGCGGCAAGTACGTGGCCGACCCGGCGCTCTGGGAGCGGGCCACCGCGCTGCTCACCGAGGTGCTGCGGCGCTCCGGGGTGCCGTTCGAGGCGGCGGAGGGCGAGGCGGCCTTCTACGGACCGAAGATCGACGTCCAGATCGCCGACGCCGCCGGGCGCGAGTCCACCCTCTCCACCGTGCAGATCGACTTCCACCAGCCGGAGCGGTTCGGCCTGCGCTACACCGGGCCGGACGGCAACAAGCACCGGCCGGTGATGGTCCACCGCAGCGTCATCGGCAGCGTCGAGCGGGTGGTCGCCCATCTGATCGAGCTGTACCGGGGGGCCTTCCCGGCATGGCTGGCGCCGACCCAGCTGGTGCTGCTGCCGCTGTCCGAGGGCGAGCGGGAGCGGGCCGAGCGGGTGCGCGGGCGCTGTCTGGACCTCGGGCTGCGGGTCGAGGTCGCCGGACCGGAGCGGGGCAGTCTCGGCGCCCGGATCCGGGAGGCGCGGCTGGTGCCCTACCAGGCGGTCATCGGCCCCCGGGAGGCGGCGGACGACCTGCTCGCGCTGCGCCTGCGCGACGGCCGCCGGCCCGACCCGCTGCCGGCGGCCGCGGCGCTGGCCCGGATCCGCGCCCAGGTGGACGCCTGTTCCGCGGAGCTGTGGGACGAGGCGTAGGGCCGGGCGTCCTCCGGACGTTCAGGGCGACGGCAACGGGCGGCGGGCGCCGGCGAATTCGCGGGACCAGCGGGGGACGTCGAACACGCCCTCCAGCCGGGCCACCAGGGTGCCGGTGTGCTCGGCGTGGATCATCGCGCCGTCCCCGGTCCACAGGCCCACGTGGTGCAGCGGCGCGTCGGGCCGGGAGAAGAACAGCAGGTCGCCGGGGAGCAGCGCGGACCGCTCCACCGGGGCGGAGCGGTGGAACTGGGCCACGGTGTAGTGCGCCAGCTCGACGGCGCCGCCGCTGGCCCGGTACCAGCAGTACAGCGACAGGCCGCTGCAGTCGTAGCCGACCGTGCTCTCGCCGAGGCACTGGCCGTCGAGGTAGCCGTTCTCCTCGTCGCAGAAGCCGATGCTCGCGCCCAGCCGGTCCCCGCCGCCCCAGGCGTAGGGCACCCCGATCTGCGCGGCGGCCACGGCGGCCACCCGGTGGCCGAGCGCGAGGTCCCCGCCCTCGTCGCCGGGGCGGGCGACGGCGGGCCCGGTGCCCAGGGCGGGGGCGAGGCCGGCCCCCAGGGCGAGTCCCAGCATCCGGCGGCGGCCCCAGACCCCGGTGAGGTGCGGAAACGGCATGTGGACCCCTCGGTCGTCGACGAACCGGGCGAGCCGGGCGAGCCACCAGGATCCCGGCCGGAGCGGGCGGCCCGCCATCACCCGCACCGGTGAATTCGCCGGCCGTCGGCCCCGATCCGCCCGGGGCGACGCCCGGAAATCGGTTGACGCTCCGGCGCGAGGATCCAACGATGGGGCGCGGCAGGGCCGAACGTCCGTCCGGGAGGGACCCATGAGCAAGTCCGTCAGGCTGATCCGCAACCACCGCCTCACCCAGGCGGTCGACTACGCCTACGCGGCGGCCGTCGACGCGCCGGTCCGCTCGCTCTGGCTGGCCGGCGCCTGTCCGCTGGATGCCGAGGGGCGCACCGTGGCGGTCGGCGACTACGTCGGCCAGGCCCACCAGGTGATGCGGAACCTGCTGACCGTCCTGGAGGACGAGGGCGCGGCGCTCACCGATCTGGTGCGGACCACGGTGTACGTCGCCTCCTCCCGGCAGGCGGACCTGGGCGCCGTCTGGGAGGTCTACCGCGAGTACCTCGGCGAGCACGACGTGCCGAGCACCCTGCTCGGTGTCTCCGTGCTCGGGTACCACGACCAGCTCGTCGAGGTCGAGGCGGTCGCCGTGCTGGGCTGACCGCCGGGGTCCGGAGCGCCCGGAGCGCGCGGGCAGGGGGCTGCCGGAGCACCGGGTGCCGGGTCGGGGCCGACCGCTCGGTCGGTATCCTCTGACACCGCGTGCCCGGGGCCGCGCCGGGGAGCGCCCCGGGCCGGTTCGGTGCCCCGGGTAAGATACGGGCTGTTTGGTTTGTTGCGGTGCGTGTGGGCGGGGGTGGTCGTGGTGGCGCGACAGGAGCGGGCGTTGCGGACGCGGCGGCTGATTCTGGAGGCCGCGGCCTCGGTGTTCGACGAGTGCGGATACGAGCGCGCGACCATCGGCGAGGTGGTCGCCCGGGCCGGTGTGACCCGGGGTGCCGTCTACTTCCACTTCGCGTCCAAGCGCGAGCTGGCGCAGGGGGTCATCGAGGGGCAGTTCGAGGCCGAGGCCGTGCCGGAGCGCTCGTGCAGGCTGCAGGAGTTCGTGGACACCGGGATGGTGGTCACCCATCTGGTGCCCATCGACCCGCTGGTCAGCGCCGGTGTGCGGCTCTCGGTGGACCAGGGCGCGGAGGGCCATCTGGGGTTCGACGCCGCGCCGGGGTGGATCGCCAGGCTGGAGCGGTTGCTGGTGACGGCGGGCGAGCGTGGCGAGCTGCTGCCGCACGTGGTGCCGGCCGACACGGCGGGGCTGATGACGGCCTCCTGGGTGGGCGTGCAGCTCCAGTCGCAGCGCTTCACCGGCCGGGCCGACCTCGCCGATCGGGTCGCCACGCTGTACCGGCACCTGATGCCGAGCATCGCCGTCCCCGGGGTGCTGGCCTGCCTCGACCTGGCCCCGGACCGGGGCGCGCGGGTGTACGCCGAGATGGTCGCCGCGCGCGGCGGCGCCGAGGCGGAGGGTGCAGTCACCCGCGAGGCCGGCGAGGCCGGCAAAGTCGTCGAATGATACCGCTTGTCCGGTTTCCCTGCCCGCCGGCCCGTCCGGCGGCGGCTGCGGAGCGTAGCCACGGCCGGACGGGCCGACGGTCCGTCAGCGGATCCTGGACGGCGTGGAGCTGACGGCCCGTCGGCCGCAGAGCGTCAGCGCGGCGCGGGTCGATCGATCGCGCGCAGGGCGTCCAGGACGTCCAGGCCGAGGTCCGGCGCCGCGTCCTCCGGGAGGCTGACCGAGACCCGGGTGGCCAGGCCCGCGTACCGGCGGTGGATCTCCCGCGCGGCCTCCTCGACCGTGCCCGTGACGGCGAAGGTGTCGAGGACCCGGTCGTCGATCAGCGCGGCCATCTCGGGCCAGCGGCCGCGCAGCGACAGCCGGTGCAACTCCTCGTGCAGCTCCTCCCAGCCGTGCTGGGCCAGCACCGGACGGTAGGCGGGCGTGGAGGCGTAGAAGGCGAGCCGCTCGCGGGTGGCCGCCAGGTTGGCGCGCAGCTCCTCCTCGGTGCGCCCGGTCGCGGTGAGCACGCTGCCGACGACCTCGAAGGGCCGCCCGGTCCAGGCCGCGCCCTCGGCCTCGGCCCGTTCGCGCTCCTCGGCGAGCGCCGGCAGCACCTGTCGGGTCAGGTAGTCGACGGAGGTGAACGGGTGGCTGAGGAAGCCGTCCGCCACCGCGCCCGCGGTGCGCACCATCAGCGGACCGACGCCGGCCAGCAGGATCCGCGGCACCCCGGCCGGGACCGGATCGGGGGAGAAGACCGGCGTCATCACCGTGTGGGTGTAGAAGTCGCCCCGGAAGCGCAGCCGTTCGCCGGTCTGCCAGCTGTGCCAGATCGCCCGCACCGCGTGCACGTACTCGCGCATCCGTGCGGCGGGCCGGTCCCAGGGCATCCCGAAGCGCTTCTCGATGTGCGGCTTGACCTGCGAGCCGAGCCCGATGACGGCCCGTCCGCCGGAGGCCGCGTGCAGGCCCCAGGCCTGGTAGGCGAGGGTCATCGGGGTCCTGGCGAGGGCCACCGCGACTCCGGTGGCCAGCTCGATCGAGCTGGTGCGGTCGGCGGCGCGGGCCAGTTGGAGGAACGGGTCGTAGGCGGTCTCGGAGACCACCAGCCGGTCCGCGCCCCGCCGTTCGGCCTGCTCGGCGGCGTCCAGGATGCCGGCCGGATGGGCGGGGGCGAGCGCGTCGAGGAGGAGGGCGGGGGCCTGCGGGCGGTCCATCTGTCGGGCTCCTGGTGGGGCGGTCGGGTCCGGCGGGGCGGCGGTGTCCGGAAGCGTCAGGGAGTGTCAGGGGCGGGGCCAGGGCCGCCCGTCGAGCCGTTCGATGCCCGTGTTGAAGCGCCGCAGGAACCCGGCGAAGGCCTCGACGTCCTCGTCGGGCCAGTCCTCCATCACCAGGCCGAGGGCGTGGGCGTGCGCCGCGCGGTCCTCGTCGAGCCGCCGCTCGCCCTCCTCGGTCATGCGGAACTTGCGCGCCAGCCCGCCCTCCGGGTCGGGGATCCGTTCGACCAGCCCGGCCCGGGTCATCGCGGCGGTCTGCCGGTTGAGGGTCGAGGCGTCGAGTCCGAAGGCGTCGCTGAGCTCGCCGATCGACATCGGGCCCTGCATCCGGATCCGGCTCAGCAGGATGTAGGCGCTGCGGTCGAGGCCGCTGCCGTGCGGCCGGACGCCGACCGGGCTGAGGTAGTGGTGCCGGCTGAGCACCATGTACTCGAACGCCACCTCGTCCGTGGGTCCGCTCATGACGTCGTCCTTCCCGCCCCTGGCGTCGGTGCCCTGACCTGCGATGTTTGCGCACAGTATGGCAGGTGTGCGCCCATCGGAGTCGTTATGCATCATGCATATCATGTGTAGGATGCATATCCGTCGACCGTCGTACGGAACCGAGGAGCCCCCGCCCATGGCCGCCCCACAGACCACCGCCCCCGACCGGACCGGGAGGATCGTCGCCACGCTCGCCCTCACCGGTACGGTGGCCGCGATCATGCAGACCCTGGTCACCCCGCTGATCGGCGAGCTGCCGAAGATCCTGGACACCTCCGCGTCCAACGCCTCCTGGGTGATCACCGCGACCCTGCTGTCGGCCGCCGTCTTCGTGCCGATCAGCGGCCGGCTCGGCGACCTGCTCGGCAAGCGGCGGATGCTGCTGGCCTGCTGCGCCCCGCTCCTGGTCGGCTCGGTGATCTGCGCGCTGACCTCCTCCGTCCTGCCGATGATCGTCGGACGCGGACTGCAGGGCATGGGCATGGGCGTGGTCCCGCTCGGCATCAGCCTGCTGCGCGAGGTGCTCCCGCCCGAGCGGCTCGGCTCGGCGATCGCCCTGGTCAGCGCCTCGATGGGAATCGGCGGCGGCCTCGGCCTGCCGATCTCGGCGGCGGTCGCCCAGTACGCCAGCTGGCGCGCGCTGTTCTGGGGCGCGGCCGTGCTCACCGTCGCGATCGCCGCGATGATCCGCTTCCTGGTGCCCGCCCCCGCCACCCCGCCGGCCGGCGGCCGCTTCGACGGCCTCGGCGCGCTCGGCCTGGGCGCGGGCCTGGTCTGCCTGCTGCTGCCGGTCTCCAAGGGCGGCGACTGGGGCTGGACCGACGGCACGACGCTCGGCCTGTTCGCCGCCGCCGTGGTGCTGCTGCTCGGCTGGGGCGTCTGGGAGCTGCGGATCGCCGAGCCGCTGGTCGATCTGCGGGTGACCGCCCGCCCGCGCGTGCTGCTGACCAACGCCGCGTCCGTCCTGGTCGGCTTCGGGATGTACGCGCAGGCGCTGATCATCCCGCAGCTGCTCCAGCTGCCCGAGGCCACCGGCTACGGCCTGGGCCAGTCCATGCTGGCCATGGGCCTGTGGATGGCCCCCTCCGGCCTGATGATGATGGTCGTCTCGCCGCTCGGCGCCAAGCTCTCGACGGCGCGCGGCCCGAAGTTCACCCTGGTCGTCGGCGCCCTGGCGATCGCCGCCGGGTACGGGCTGTCGATGCTGCTGATCGGCTCCACCTGGGGCGTGCTGGTCGTGACCCTGGTCTGCAACGCCGGTGTGGGCCTCGCCTACGGGGCGATGCCGGCGCTGATCATGAGTGCCGTGCCGATGTCCGAGACCGCCTCGGCGAACAGCTTCAACACCCTGATGCGCTCGCTCGGCACCTCGCTCTCCGCCGCCGTGGTCGGCGTGGTGCTCGCCCAGCTGACCACCACCATGGGCGGCCATGTGCTGCCCTCCGAGACCGGCTTCCGGGTCGGCCTGCTGATCGGCTGCGGGGTGGCGCTGGTCGCCGCGGCGGTGGCCGCCACCATCCCGCTCTCGCCCGGCCAGGGCGCCCCGAAGGCCGCCCCCGGCGCCCCCGAGCGCACCGCGGTGCGTGACGCCGCCTCCGCCTGACGGGCGGAGGACGCCGGGGCCGGCCGCACCGGCGGCCCCGGCACGGCACCCGCCGCCGGTCGTCCGTCGCCCGTGGGGAAAGGGTGGTGCGCGCGTGGGTGACGGGGCGGGACGGGCGGCGTAGAGTCGGTCGACCTGCGCCGGACGAGTCCAGGAGCCCTCACCATGACCTCGCCCTCCCCGTCTCCCAGCATCAGCACCGGTGACACCTCGGTGCCGCTGCTGGAGCACACCATCGGTGCCGCGCTCGACCGCGCCGTCGCCGCCTTCCCCGACCGGGAGGCGCTGGTGGACGTGCCGAGCGGCCGGCGGTGGACGTACCGGGAACTGGCGGCGGAGGTGGACCGGGTCGCGCTCGGGCTGCTCGGCCTCGGGGTGCGGACCGGCGACCGGGTCGGGATCTGGGCGCCGAACTGCCCGGAGTGGGTGTTCACCCAGTACGCCACCGCGCGGATCGGTGCGATCCTGGTGACCGTCAACCCCGGCTACCGCGCCCACGAGGTCGAGTACGTGCTGCGGCAGTCGGGGATCCGCACGGTCGTGGCGGTGCCCGCCTTCAAGACCTCCGACTACGCGGCGATGCTCGCCGAGGCCGGCCCGCGCTGCCCCGGACTGCGCGACGTGCTGCTGATCGGCTCCGCCGGCTGGGACGAGCTGCTGGCGGCGGGGGAGCGCGGCGACCGCGACCGGCCGGCCGGGATCGGGGCCGGGCTGAGCCCGGACGACCCGATCAACATCCAGTACACCTCCGGGACCACGGGCTTCCCCAAGGGCGCCACGCTCTCGCACCGCAACATCCTCAACAACGGGTACTTCGTCGGTGAGCTCTGCGACTACACCGAGGCGGACCGGATCTGCGTGCCCGTGCCCTTCTACCACTGCTTCGGCATGGTGATGGGAAACCTGGCGGCGCTCTCCCACGGGGCCTGCGTGGTGATCCCCGCCCAGGCCTTCGAGCCCGTCGCCACCCTGCGCGCGGTGGCCGCCGAGCGCTGCACCTCGCTCTACGGCGTGCCGACCATGTTCATCGCCGAGCTCAACGACCCGGGCTTCGCGGAGCACGACCTGTCCAGCCTGCGCACCGGGATCATGGCCGGCTCGCCCTGCCCGATCGAGGTGATGAAGCAGGTCGTCGACCGGATGGGCATGCGGGACGTCGCCATCTGCTACGGCATGACCGAGACCTCGCCGGTCTCCACCCAGACCCGCGCCGAGGACCCGCTGGAGCGGCGGGTCTCCACCGTCGGGCGGGTCGGCCCGCACCTGGAGGTCAAGGTGGCCGACCCGGAGAGCGGCGAGACCGTCCCGCGCGGCACGCCCGGCGAACTGCGCACCCGGGGCTACTCGGTGATGCTCGGCTACTGGGACCAGCCCGACCGCACCGCCGAGGCGGTCGACGCCGAGGGCTGGATGCACACCGGCGACCTCGCGGTGATGGACGAGGAGGGCTTCCTCACCATCACCGGCCGGCTCAAGGACATGGTGATCCGCGGCGGCGAGAACATCTACCCGCGCGAGATCGAGGAGTTCCTGTACACCCACCCGGACGTCCAGGACGTCCAGGTCATCGGGGTGCCCGACGCCAAGTACGGCGAGGAGCTGATGGCCTGGGTCCGGCTGCGCCCCGGCGCGCCCGAGCTGACCGCCGAGGCGCTGCGCGCGTACTGCGCGGGGCGGATCGCCCACTACAAGGTGCCGCGCTACGTGCACCTGGTGGACGAGTTCCCGATGACGGTCACCGGGAAGATCCGCAAGGTGGAGATGCGCGAGCGGGCCGTCGGCCTGCTGGGTCTGGACGGCGGCGCGGACGGCGTCGAGCACGCCTGAGCCGTCCGGCCCGGCCCGGGGCGGGGGACCCCGGGCCGGGCCGGGCCGTCAGAGCGCGGCGACCTCGGCCCGCAGGGCGGGCAGGGTGGCGTACATCGTGCCGCCGGGGCAGTCGGTGGCCAGCCAGTCGCGGTGGCCGCTGATCAGGTCGACCGGCTTGGTGACGCCGTTGACCGGGTTGACGAAGGTGACGTGCGCCTGCGGGTCGAGCCCGTGGGTGCGGGTCAGCAGGGCGAGCAGCAGGGTGAGCGAGTGGCGGGCCGCGGCGGTGGGCTCCTGGCCGGTCAGGGTGCCGAGCAGGGCGATGCCGAGGTTGCCGGAGTTGAAGCCGGAGGTGTGGAAGGCCGTCACCACGTTGCCGTTGGTGTCGTGCGCCGGGAGGCCGTCGTCGCCGGACCAGCGGCCCTCGTAGATCCGGCCGGCCTCGTCGATCAGGAAGTGGTAGCCGATGTCGCCCCAGTCCTGGGTGACGGCGTGGTACTCGTATATCGCCCGCACGGTGGCGGCCGGGTCGGCGTCCGCGTTCGGGGTGTCGGTGTGGTGCACCGTCAGGGTCTGCAGAGGGTAGTACTTGGCCGGGGAGTTCTCGACGCCGTTCTTGAAGCGCTTGGACTCGTCGGCGCCCCAGGCGGCGCGGCTGAGGTACTGGACGCCGCAGAGGGTGACCGGTGCGGTCGGGGAGAGCGTGGTGGTGCGGGCCGGCCCCTGGGTGGTGTCCAGGGCGGTGGAGCGCGCGTCGGTGGCGCCGTCGGGCAGCCGCAGGTCGTAGCCGACCGCGCCGCCGGCGGGGACCAGCACGGCCGCGCGCCGGGAGGCGTCGGCGCCCGCCGAGCCGGCCGGCAGGTCGGGGCCGCCCGCGCAGCCGGCGGTGAGCGGCTGCCAGGCGCCGGGGCCGGTGCCCTCGTGGTGGAGCCGGATCGAGCCGCCGCGCCGGGGGCCGTCCCAGCTGACGCCGACGTAGTGGATCGGGAAGTCGGTGCGTGCGGCGGTGGCCGCGCGACCGGCCGCCGAGCGGGCCCGGGTGGCCGGCACGGTGACGGTGCGGGCGGGCGTTCCGGCCGGCGCCGGGGCAGCCGGGGCAGCCGGAGCGGTGGCCGGGGCGCCCGGCGCGGCGGCGTGTGCGGCCGGGGCGGTGGCGAGCGCGGCGGCGGTGGCGCCGATGGCGGTCACCAGGGTGCGGCGGCTGACGGCGGAGCTGGGCTCGGTCATCGGGATCCTGTCTCGGTGCGTGCGGGGAGCGCGGTCCGACTGCTCGGAAGTCGATCTTGAATGTACCCACAGTCCGGTTTCCGGTGGCAGCTTCGGAGGATTCGTCTGCCCGAACGGGCACCCGCCCCCCGTTTCACCCTCCCGGGGGAACTTCCCGCCCCGCCGCCCGCGTCGGGTTGCGAATGCGTCCGGCCCCCCACCTTCGTGTGCCAACGTGTGTGCCGCCCGGCCGTCCCACGCGACGGCCGGCGCAGACTGCTGACCAACCATCAAGGAGTACCTGAGATGTCGGTTCGTGGAAAGCTCCGCAAGTTCGCCGTGGTCGCCACCGTCGTGGCCGCCGCCGCCGTGATCGCGCCGACCGCCGCGGTGGCGCACGGCGGGGGCGAGCAGCCCTCCTACTCGGCGGGCCTCGAGGCCGGCAACGCCGCGGTGGGCCTCGTCGGCCCGCGTCTCAGCTGGCTGGCGGCCTTCGAGAGCAGCAACGGCTGATCCTTTCGCCCCGCGCCCCGGAGCCGTCGGCTCCGGGGCGTTCGCGTGCCCGCACCCCGGCCGGCCCCGAACGGGCCGGCCGGGGGCGCGCGGGATCAGCTCACGGTGATGCCGACGACCGCGTACTGCGCGACCGTCAGCGGCACGCTCAGCACCGCCCCGGTCACCGTGAACGGCACCGGCCGCGGCGCCGGATCGGTCCCGTCCGGGGTGGCCACCGTGACCGCCGCGACGGTGCGCCCGGCCGGGACGGCGTACGTCAGGGTGCAGGACGCCGGCGTGGTGCGGAACGCCGCCGGGGTGTCCCCGAAGTTGCTGAAGTTCACCAGGTGGACGACGGTCTCCGCACCCAGCCGGCGCGCCTCAAGGTGGATCCGCCGGTCGCCGGAGAGGCCAAGCGAGGGCGGCGCGGCCTCCCGGACCGGGGCCAGCAGCCGGTCACCCGCGGCCTGGTCGGCGGTGCGCAGATAGGCGAGCCCCGGCAGCTCGCCGCCGAGGTACCAGCAGACGCCCGCGCCGAAGGCGGTGCGCCGGCCCGCCGGCAGCGGATCGGCCCGGCGCAGCCCCAGCACGTCGGCCAGCGCGTACTCGGCGCGGGCCGTGCCGTACTCGTCGAGGCCCGTCGGCGCGGGCCCGGTGAGCACGATCGTGCCGCCGCCCGCGACGTACCCGCGCAGCACCGCGGCCTCCGCGTCGGAGACCGCCTGGAGGTTCGGCAGCAGCACCACCTTGAACCGCGCCAGGTCCTCGGCCGCGAGCCCCGGGCTGGTCACCGTGTCGAACGGGATGTGCGCGTACACCAGGGCCTTGACGGTGCCGCGGAAGTCGCCCAGCCACGGCATCGTGGTGCAGCTCATCGCCGCGTCGTCGCCGCCCCACCAGTCGAGGATCCCGGCGGGCGCCGTCGCGTTGGCGTACATGCCGTTGCCCTCGCCCGGGCCGACGTAGTCGCGCGAGGCGCTGGAGTGGTAGACGCCGACCTCGGCCGCCGAGGCGGCGTCGTAGAGCCGCCGCTCGTTGGCCTTGACGAAGCCGAACATCCGGGTGCGCATCGCCGCGTCGGTGGTGTCGTTCTTGTACGGCGTCTTCACCTCGTACGGGTTGCAGCCGGCCGCGATCAGCTCCGACATCACCAGCGAGGCGTCGTCGGCCTTCCAGCCGTAGGAGAAGGCCCAGGCCGGTTTGCTGCCGCTGGCCGCCCGCGCGTACTTGTACATCGAGATCAGGCAGGTCCAGTCGGTCGCGGTGGCGTGCCGCATGCCGTCCTCGTTGGCGAGGATGTCGACCTCCCAGACCTGGCTGACGTTGCCCGCCGCCTGTCGCAGGTAGGCGCCGTCCAGGCCGATCGAGGTGGCGTAGCGGTAGTCCATCGAGACGGTCTCGACGAAGGTGACCAGGTCGGGGTTGACGCTGCGCCCGGCGGCGGCGATGTCGAGCTGGAACTGGAGCAGGTTGCGGTGGCGCCACTCGACGTAGCGGCGGAAGACCGGGTCGTTGTCGTTCGCGGCCTTGGGCAGGGCGGGCAGTCCGGTGTCCGCGGTGAACGCGGCGGCGCCCCAGGTGGAGGCGTCGCACCAGGTGAGCACCCCGTCGAAGTAGATCGGCACGTCCGGCCAGATCCCGTCCACGCCGGTGCCGGCGAGCTGCTTGATCCGCTTCAGGTAGTAGTCCCGCCAGGGGGAGTTGGGGCTCACCCAGCAGCTCTCGTCGCCAGGGTCGACCCAGACCACCACGCTGCCGTAGAAGACGTTGGGCTTGCCGTCGAGGGAGCGCTGGACCCAGTTGCGGCCCTGGTCGTTCTTGTAGAACGAGCGGCCCTTCTCGCCGCCGGGCGAGATGACCTCCAGGGACGGGTAGTACATGACGACCTTCAGACCGGCCGCGTGCGCCTTGCCGGCGAAGGTCTTGACCAGCGCGGCGTGGGCGGTGAACTCGGCGTCGGTGTGCCAGTCGGACAGCACGGTGTCCAGCTCGATCACGCTGACGTTCTGGGCCTTGAGCGTGTCGATGGTGCCCTGCATGTCGGCGACCTCGTCGAAGGTGCCGTCGGCCAGCCGGGCGAACCGCGCCCAGTCCGGCCACGCGGCGGGGACGGCGGCCGGTGCCGGTGCGTACCCGCCGGCGGGCGGGCGGACGGCGACGGTGGGCGCGGCGCCGGCGGCCGTCGCGGGAAGCAGCCGGACGGCGGCCAGCGCGCCGCCGGTGGCCAGCCCGGCGCGCAGCAGGCGCCGGCGGCCGATCCGGGAGACGGGGAGCGGGTCGCCGGGGGAACTCGGCGACGGGTCGGTGTACTCGGGCATGACAATCCCTTCGGCGTGCTGCGGTGCGTCACCCGGGACGGGCGGCCGAACGCGGTGGCGCGGTGGCGCGGTGCCGGGGCCGCCGCGCGGGCCGCGTCCCGGAGTGACGGAACGTCGGAGCGTCGGAGAGCGAGGAGCAGCGGTGAACGGCGCGGGCAACGGTGAACGTCCGTGAGCAACGGTGAACCACGGTGCCCGGGGCGGCCGTACCGTGACCGATCGCGAGAACGACGGCCGCACCGGGGACGGCTCCGGCGCGAACCCCCACCCGCGCGGCCGTCCCGGGGCCGACCCTACGTCACGATCCCGGCCCGCCGACCGCCCCGAATCGGCCGACTGTGACCGAGGTTTCCCCCGGGGCGGCAGCCGGGGCGGCCACGCCGCTCAGCGCTGCGGCGGGGCGGGAGGCGCGCCGTGGCTCCCGCCGCCGCCCACCTGCCAGGTCCGACCGTCCGCCGTGGCGCCGCGCAGGCCGTCCAGGGTGCCCGGACCGGCGAGCGCGAGCGCGAGGGCGCTGCCGGTCGACGCGAAGCCGACGGTCCGCGCCGGGTCCCAGTCGGTGCTTCGCCGCAGCCGCCGGCTCATGCCCGCCCAGCCGCGCGGCCCGGCGGCCACCACCCAGGCGTCCGGCGCGGGGGCGGTGAACCGGCGGGCCTGGCGCAGCCAGGAGGCGGCCTCCTCGGGCCAGTCGACGACGTCGAGCACGCTCCCGCCGCAGGCCCGCCGGCGCTCGGCGAAGGCGCGGGCGAACGCGCGGGCCGCCGCGACGGAGGCCTCGTCGCGGCCGTGCCCGATCACCACGGAGGCGTCCGGCGCCACCAGTCCCAGGACGGCGTCGAGTTCGGCCGCCGTGTGCGGCTCGGGCCAGGGCGTGGCGAGGCCTGGGGGGAGGGCGTCAGGCGGCATCGTGGAACACCAGGCCGAGCGTGTGCCGCAGTCCCGAGCGCACCGTGCCGACGCCGTGCCGGACGGGGGCCGCCGACCAGCCGCGGGCGGACCGCACGGGGCGGTCCCGGGTGGTGAAGACCAGGCCGTGGCCCTGGGGAAGGGCGACGGAATTGCCGCGCGACTGGGCCCGGGGGCGCTGCTCGACGGTCAGGAACTCGCCGCCGGTGTAGTCGACCCCGGGGGCGTCGAGGCCGATCACCACCTGGAGCGGGAACACCAGGTCGCCGTACAGGTCCCGGTGGAGCGCGTTCCAGTCGCCGGCGCGGTAGCGCAGCAGGATCGGCGTGGGCCTGGTCTGCCCGGCGGCGTGGCACTGCTCCAGCCACTCGGCGAGGCCGTCCGGCCACGGTGCGGGCCGGCCGAGCCTGGCCGCCCAGTCCCGGGCGATCGGCAGCAGTCGCGGGTAGAGCGCCTCCCGCAGGGCGGCGACCGGCGCGGGGAACGGCTCGCGGAAGTACCGGTACTGCCCGGAGCCGAACCGGTGCCGCGCCATGTCGACGGTGCTCCGGAAGCGCTCCACCTCGTCGTAGAGCCCGGCCACCTCGGCGCACTCGGCGGGGTCGAGCAGCGGCGGCGTCAGCGCGCTCCCGTGCTCCTCGACCTCCTCGCCGATCGCCGCCCAGTCGGCCCCGCCGACCCGCTGCGCGGGGGTCCCGCTCCTGGTGTGCACGCTCACGTCCGCTCTCCGGTCACTCGTCCGACCCGTCCCACGCCTCCCACTCTGCGCTCCCGCCCCGGGCCGGGCTGGCGGAAATCGGCCCTCGCGTTCCGCGCCGTCCGGGACGGCGTCCCGCTCGCCGAGGCGCTCCGGATCGTCGGGCACATCGTGGCCACCGGCTCCTGGCCCCCCGACACGCCCGGGGTGGCCGACCGCTGACCGACCGGCCGCCGACCGATCGCCGTCCTGGCAGGATGGCGGGCATGGAACGTGTGCTTGGAATCGGCGGTTACTTCCTGCGTGCCGCCGACCCGGCGGCGCTGAGCGCCTGGTACCGCGACTGCCTCGGCCTGGACGCCGACGACAACGGCCTCTGGCGGCAGGACGCCGGCCCGACGGTGTTCGCCGCTTTCGACTCCGGGACCGACTACTTCGGCTCCCGGGAGCAGCAGACCATGCTCAACTTCCGCGTCCGCGACCTGGACGCGATGCTCGCCCAGCTCCGGGCCAAGGGCGCGGCCGTGGACGAGCGGACGCAGGACCTGGCGGGGATCGGCCGCTTCGGCTGGGTCACCGACCCCGAGGGCCACCGGATCGAGCTCTGGCAGGCCGCCTGACGACTGGTCAGGTTGCCCGCCGAGCGGGACGCGGTGGGTGCCGGGTCAGGCGGTGAGGGGGATGGTGGCCACCGGGGACCAGGAGAGTTGCCAGGCGGTTTCGCCGCCGGGGCGCGGGTGGAGGCGGAAGCGGACGTCGAGCAGGTGGACCTCGCGGACGTGCACGGGGGCGTGGCTGGGGGAGATCCGGCGGAGCGCGGTCTGCAGGGCGTCGGAGGAGGCGTCGGACCAGGCGTAGCCGAGGGAGATGTGGGGGCGGCCGCCGTTGTGCCGCAGGGCGTCGGGGCCGCGGGTGCGGCGGATGGCGTCGCGCACGTGTTCGCGCAGGTCGACCAGGGCGTGGTCGGGGGAGAGGTCCAGGAAGGCCCCGGCCCGGCCGGCGATCGGGGAGCCGGCCATGACCTCGAACGGGCCGGTGCCGGCGAGGTGTTCGCGCAGGGCGGCGACCAGTTCGGCGCGCTCGGTGGTCGTGATCTCCTCGGCGGTGGTGTCGGCGATCATGTCGAGGGTGCAGTGCAGGGTGGTGTCGCCGAGCGGGGTGATCGGGAAGGGGAGCATCGCCGTTCGGCACTCGCCGACCAGGGTCGCCAGTTCGAGGTCGGTCCGCAGGTCGGGGACGGCGTAGACGTGCAGGACGCGGGCGCCGTCGGGCCACGGCGCGCCCTGGTACTTCGGAACGAACTTCTCCACGGTCGTCTCCTCCGTCGCACGGCGGGCGGGGCGGGGCGGGGTGGGTCGGCGTGTCGGCTCCGGGGGGGCGTCGGTGTCCGCCCCGGAAACGGTAGCCGTCGCGGAGGCGCTCCCAGAAGTACGCCTCCCGGGGGGCGACCCGGCACGGCGGGTCAGTGGAAGGTGAAGGAGGGCGACGCGGCGTCGGACCGGGCGGCGAGGTAGACGGGCCAGGCGAGGGCGAGGTCCTGCCAGGGGAGGCCGACCGGGGCGAAGACGGTGGGGCGGTCGTCGGGGCGGGCCGGGGCGGTGCCGCGCAGGACGTCGGCGAGCGGGGTGGCGAGGGCCGGGTCGACGGTGGTGTCGTGCAGGACGCCGGAGGTGGCGGCGAGCGCGGGGTCGTCCACCACGAGGCGGCTCGCGCGCAGCAGGGCGGGGGAGAGTTCGGTCTTGCCGGGCTCGTCGAAGCCGAGGCTGGTGAGGTGCAGGCCCGGCCGCAGGACGTCGGCGTCGAGCAGCGGCTCGCGTGACCAGGTCGCGGTGAGCACGATGTCCGCCGCCGTGGCGGCGGCCCGTGCGCTGGGCATCACCGTGCCGACGGCCGCGGCGCGCTCCGGGTCCAGGTCGTAGGCGTACACCTCGTCGATCGGCCGCAGGGTGCGCAGGGCCCGGAGCGCGGTCCGGTTCTGCGCGCCGGCGCCGATGACGGCGACCGTCCGCGCCTGCCGCGGCGCGAGCGTGTGGGTGGCCAGTGCGGCGGCCAGCCCGGTGCGCCAGGCGGTGACGGAGGCGGAGTCGAGCAGTGCGAGCAGTTCGCCGTCGGCCAGGGCGTGCAGGCAGACGATCCCGCGCAGGGCGGGCGTGGCGGCCGGGAACTTGGCGTTGACCTTCACGGTGTACGCGGGAACGTCGGGGAGCAGCCCCGGGATCAGGCACATGGCGGTTCCGGGGCCGGGCAGGCGGGCGCCCACCCGTTGGGCGGCCGGGAGCCGGTCCGTCGTGCGGAAGCCCGCGTCGAGGGCGGCCAGGACGGCCGGGATGTCCAGGGCGGCCTCGATGTCCGTGCGGGAGAGCAGCAGGGTCACGGGGAGCAGTCTCCTCCCGGCACGGGGGACGTGGGAAACGGGCCGGGGGCGGCACCCGTCGTACGGATGCCACCCCCGAAGATGGAGCGCCGGGCCCGAATCGAACGAACTCTTCCCGCTGAAAGCGGGCGTGCTGCCAATGCACCACCGACGCCTGGCCGACCGGGCTTTCCGCGTCTCGCGCGGCCCGCCCTCTCGACGAGGAAAAAACTACCAACGGATGATCAGAAACCAAAATCGTCGGGTCGGGCCGGGAACAGCCGGCCCGGACGCGGGCCGCCCCCGTGCTGCAGACGGCGCAGGAAGGCGAGCACGCCGGGCGTGCCGGTGGCCCAGGCGTGGGACTCGGCGGTGGGACCGGCGCCGGGCAGCAGCGGACGGCCCAGGGGACCGCCGGCGCGGGCCAGGATCAGGCCCGCGACCTCCTCGGCGGCGTGCCGGTGGCGTTCGTCCCCGGTGGCCGCGGCCAGGTCGACCAGTAGTTCGCCGACGCCCGCCAGGCCGCAGCACTGCCCGGTCATGCCCATCCTCGGCGCCAGCGCGCGGCAGGCCTGCGCCGCCTCCGCGGCGGGGGTGAGCAGCGCCGGGTCGCCGAGGCGGTGGGCGGCCTGGACGAGCACGGTGCCGATCCCGGCGAGCCCGCGGCACCAGGAGCCGTAGCGGCGGGTCGCTCCGGGGGCGCCGGCGGCCGCCGCGAGCCGGGGGACGTCGGCGGCGAGGCCGTCGACCAGGCGCCGGGCGGCCTCCACGGGCTTGCCGGGCTTGCCGGGCTCATTGGACCCGTCGGACCCGCTGGACTCGTTGGACTCGTCGGGCAGGGCGAGGAGGAAGTGGGCCGGCCCGGCCCGGCCGTGGGCGAAGCCCTCGACAAGCGCCGCCGTACCCGGGTTGGGGGTCTCCCGGGGGTCGGTGGGGCGGCCGTCGGTCAGCCGGCGGGCGCACTCGGCGGCGACGGCCAGGTGCCGTTCGGCCTCCTCCGGGCGGCCGTCGGCGCGGGCCGCGCGGGCCAGCAGCAGCCGGGCGGTGCCGACCCCGGCGGCCCCGGAGATCTGGTCGGCCGGGAGGTCGTCGCCGAGTGGTTCGCCCCACGCGGAGGGTCGTTCGGTGCCGAGCGGCCGGGCCGCGTGGGCGAGGAACAGCTCGACGCCGGCCCGGCCGTCGTACAGCCCCGGGCCGAGCCGGCCGAGCGCGGGGTGGGCGGCCGTCCAGCGGGCGAGGGCGGTGGCGGCCGCGCGGGCCCGCGGCCGGTCCGGGTGCTGGAGCAGTTCGAGGCCGAGTCCGGCGGCGCCGTCGTAGAACGACAGCAGGGTGCGTGGCCGCCCGCCCCGGGGGTCGGCGTCGACCAGGTCGTGGGCCATCCGGACACAGCGGTCGAGGGTGTGCCGGACGGCTTCGTCGAGCAGCTTCCCGGTCGCCGTCGGCGGTCGGTGGGCCCGGCGGGTGGAACGGAGGCCGGACCGAACGGTGCCGCTGCGCCGCAGCTCGGCGGCGGCCGCGGTCCGCGCCCCGGCGTCGAGAGCGAGCAGCCCGGCCACCACCGTCACCACCGCGTCCGCGTCCGTGTCCGCCGGCGCGTGCCCCGGGAGCGCGCCGGCCAGACAGGCGAGGGTGCGCTCGCGGTTGACGGCCGGGTCCGGGTCGATCACCACGGGGTCGAGTCCGGTGGCGGCCCAGTGCAGGGTGGCGCCGAGCGCGTAGTAGTCGTCGGCGGGCCGTGCCGCGCCGGCGCCGGGCAGGCCGTAGCCCAGGGTGGCGCCCTCGGGCCGTTCACCGGCGAGGGCGCTGACGCCGAAGTCGACGAGCGAGCAGCCACCCGAGCCGTCGAGCACGACGTTGGCGGGCTTGAGGTCGCACACCACCACGCCGCGCGCGTGCACGGCGTCCAGGACGGCCAACAGTCCGCGCGCCAGCGCCCACCAGCCCCGGCCGCCCGCGTCCCCGGCCCCGACGGGGTACGGGCCCGCGGTGAGGACGTCGCGGCGCAGGTCGTGCGGTCCGCGGACGGTGCTCACCAGGTACTCGTCCTCGCCGTGCCGGAAGTAGTCGACCGCCCGCGGCACTCCGGGCACTCCGTCGAGCGCGTCGAGCACCCGCCGCTCGTGCCGGAGCCGGCCGCGCGCGTCGGTGCCGGACGGGTCCTCGGCGACGAACGCGCGGGCCTGCTTGACCACCACCGCCCGCCCGGTGGCGAGTTCGACCGCCCGGTAGACGTGCCCGTTCGGTGAGCGGGTGATCCCGGCGGTGATCCGGTAGCGGCCGTCGCCGACCCGGGTGGTCGCCTCCCGCCGCGCGGCACGGGAGGCGAACGGGTCGGCCGTCCACGGCGGTTGGCGGTAGGCGCCGTCGGCGAGGCCGGGGAAGGCCTCCCCGGCGGGGCCGGTCATGACGAGGTCCGGGTCGTCGCCGGTGACCCGGAACGGCCCGTAGCGGTAGTAGACGGGGGCGTCCGCCCGCAGCTGCCGGTCGCTGACCACCCGGGGGCCGGGGCGGCCCGCCAGCACCTCGGCCAGCTCGGCCGCCAGCGCCTCGATCCCGCCCGGGGCCGGGTAGACCGTGACCGCCTTGCCGACGGCGGCGGCGCCGCGCAGCCCGGAGTTGAGCCGGCCCAGCACGGCGGCGTCGGCGGCGAACTTGGCGTCGCAGCGGTGCCGGAGCAGGACGGGGAGCACCAGGTCGACCAGGTCGGGCAGGTGCTCGGGGCGGGCGGAGAGGTGGAGCTTCCAGCCGTGGGCGAGGGCCGGCATCTCCGGGTCGTGCAGATACAGCCAGCCGTCGCCGGCGTGCAGCCGGCGGTGCGCGGCGCCGTCCGGCGCGGCCAGCCGGGCCGCGATCCGGGAGCGCACGTCCTCGGCCGTTCCGTGGCCGGGCTCCCGGCCCGGTGGTGCCGCTGTCGCCATGGCCTCCGCCGCTCCCTCCCTGGTCCGCCGTGCCCTGGGGTCGCCGGGCGGGCGCCCGCCCGGCGGCCGGTTACGCGGACCGCTCGGTGGAGGTCAGGAGTTGAGCCCGCATTCGAACCGGGTGGGGACGTAGGTGACCCACGGGTCGTCGATGCACGCCACCGGCGCGAGGTCCGCGTCGAACTCGTCCTCGAAGGCGATGGTGTCCTCGTCGATCTCCAGCAGGCCGGCGTCGCGGATCTCCAGGACCTGTGCGCTCATGGTGGGCTCCTCCTGTAGAGGGTCGGCGGATACCTTTCGACGGCATGTTCATGCTAGCCAGCGATCCGCGTTCACCATAGGGGCGCGGCATCGTCACATCCGGAACACCCGGAAGCGGGAACTCCGTTGACGGTGCGTGACCGATCACCGCGGCGCGGACCGGCGGACCGCCCGGTGCTACGGTCGGGCCCATGTCCAAGACCGAGATCGACCAGCTGACCGCCGAGTTCTTCGGCGCCTTCGACAACCGCGCCGGCCAGGGCGCCGATGTGGCCCGGCTCCGGCGGCTGATGCTCCCGCAGGGAGTGATCGTCTGCACCGCCCCGACGTTCACGGTCTACTCCGTCGAGGAGTTCGTCGAGCCGCGCGAGCGCCTGCTGAACGACGGCCGGCTGGTCGGCTTCTCGGAGTGGGAGACCTCCGAGCGGACCGAGATCGTGGGGGCCGTCGCCTCGCGCACCGGCGAGTACCGCAAGTCCGGCACCCTGGACGGCGAGCCCTACGGGGGCGGCGGGACGAAGACCTTCCAGTTCGTGCGCACCCCCGAGGGCTGGCGGATCGCCGCCTTCTCCTGGTACGACGAGGCCTGAGCCCCGGCGCCGCCGCGCCACGCCCGCACCGCGCCGGGCGGCCCGGCTGCCGGGACCGGGCCGCGGCGTGGCAGCATCCCGGATGTGGTGATCTACGACGAACGACTCTCCGTCCCGCTGCACTGGTGGCTCGCCGCCCTGACGGCCGCCACCGCGCTCACCTGCGCGCTGGCCCCGCTCGGTCCGCTGCCCGCGCTGGCCGCCGGCGCCCTGCTGCTGGCGCTGGTGGCCCCGGCGCTGAACGGCTACGGCGCGGTCCGGATCCGGGTCTGCGACGGCGTCCTGGTGGCCGGGCCGATCGTGCTGCGCGGCGAGCACACGGGTGCGGTCGAAGTCCTCGACCGGGCCGGCGCCTTCGCCTGGCGCACCCGGCTGGCCGGTCCCCGGGCCCGTCTGCTGATCCGCAGCTACCTCCCGCGCGCCGTCCGCGTCGAGGTCGCCGAACCCTCCCTGCTCTGCCCCTACCTGTACCTCTCCACCCGCCGGCCCGAGGCCCTGGCCGCCGCCCTGGCCGAAGCCCGCGACCACTGCTCGCTCCCGGCCGCCACCGGCCGCTGACGCCCGGTACGGTACGGGCGGGCCGGGCGCACGACGTACAGGGGGAGAGCCGCCATGACACGGAGGACCGCCGAGCGCGCCGCCGAGCGGGCCGTCGAACGGACCGCCTGGGGAGCGCTCGGGATCCTGCTGCTCGCGTGGACCGTGTTCGAGGCGGTGAAGCACGCGGGCCTCACCGCCCCGCTCGCCGTGCTCGGCCTGCTCGTGCCGTGGGCGGCCGCGCTCGCCCCGGGGCGGCCGGTCGTCCGCCGGGCGCTGCTGCGCGTCTGGATACCGCTCGCCGTCATGGTGCTCTGCTCGCTCGTCCCCGGACCCGCCGACGACACCGCCGCGCCGTTCACCTTCGGCATGGCCTGGCTGACCCACCTCGCGCTGCGCCGGGCCCTGGGCCGTACCCCGCGCTGATCCCGGCCCCGACACGACGTGGGGCTCCCCCGGCCGTGGCGACGAAGTGATGTGCGGGGGGGGGGGGGGGCGGGGCGCCCGCCGCGTCCGAGGCGCCGCGCCGTGCTTCCGCACGCCGTCCGCGGCGGCGCGGTCCGGCGGCCGGTGGCGGGCATCACCACCCCGGACGGGCGGCGCGATCGATGGGGGCCGGTGTCGGTGGTACGGGCGCGGGTTCGGGTACGGCTGGGGTTCGCCGTGTTCGGCGTGTTCTGGGGCAGCTGGGGCGCGCTGATCCCGGAGGTCCAGCGGCGGGCCCGGGTGGACGACGGCGAGCTCGGGGTCGCCGTTCTGATGATCGGTCTGGGCGCGCTCTGCTCGATGCGGCCGGCCGGTGCGCTCGTGGACCGCTTCGGCCGCACCGCCGTCGCCCTCCTGCTGCTGGTGATGGCGGTGGCGGCCGTGCTGCCCGGACCCGCCCGCGGCGCCCCGGCGCTGATGGCCGCGCTCGCCGTCCTCGGAGCGGCGTCCGGGGCCGTCGACGTGGGCCTCAACGCGCTGGCGAGCGCGGAGGAGAGCCGCACGGGCCCGCTGATGAACGCCGCCCACGCCTGTTTCTCCGCCTCCGTGGTGTGCGGAGCCCTCGCCACGGGTCTGGCGCTCGGCCGTGGTCTCTCCGCCGTCGCGGTGCTGCTGCCGGTGGCCGTCCTCCTCGCGGGTGGCGCCGTCGTGGTCGGCGGCCCGGGCCCGGAGGAGGCGCGGCCCGCTCCCGGCGGCGGTGGTGGCCGCCGGGCGGGCGGCGTCGCGAACCGCCCGTTGCTGCTGCTCGGCGTGCTGTGCGCGCTCGCCTTCGTGGTCGAGAACGCCTGGCAGAGCTGGAGCGCGGTGATGCTGCGCTCGGTCCTGCACACCGGCTCCGGTACGGCCGCCGCCGGCCCGGTGGTGTTCGCGGCCTCCACCACCGTCGGCCGGCTGGCCGGGCACGGGCTGGCCGACCGGCTGCCGCGGCGTCGGCTGCTCGCCCTGGGCGCGGCGGTGGCGGCCGTCGGCACCCTGGGCGCCGCGCTGGCCCCGGGGGTGGGCGCGATGCTCGCGGGGCTCGTCGTGGCCGGCCTCGGCACCGCCGTGTGCGCGCCGACGATCCTCTCGCTCGCCGGGGCACGGGCCCGCCCCGAGGCGCGTTCCTCCGCCGTGGCCGTCGTCTCCTCGGTCGGCTACGCGGGCTTCCTGGTCGGGCCGGCCGCCGTCGGTCTGACGGCCTCGGCGGTCGGCCTGCGGTCGGCGCTCGCCGCCGTGGCCGCCGTGGCGGCGGTCCTGGCGCTCATGGCGCTGCCGGCCCTGACCCGCGGGGCGGCGCCGGACGGGCCGGACGGGCCGGACAGGCCGGACCGGCCGGGCCGCCAGGACCGTCCGGCTGTTCGGTCGGGATCCGGAGAGCCCAAGCTGTGATGTGATGGACAGATGATCGACGAACGATTCGCCGCGGACTGCCTGGGCCCGGTGGAGGAGGCGGTCCGGCGGGCCGCCGCCGCCGAGATCATGCCGCGCTTCCGCGCGCTGACCGCCGACCAGGTGGCCGAGAAGCACGGCCCGTACGACCTGGTGACCGTCGCCGACCGGGGCGCCGAGGCGCACCTGACGGCGGCTCTGACGGCGCTGCTCCCCGGCTCGGTCGTGGTGGGGGAGGAGGCGGTCGACGCGGACCCCGGCCTGTACGCGGAGCTGGCCGGCGACCGCCCGGTCTGGATCGTCGACCCGATCGACGGCACCCGGACCTTCGTCCGCGGCGACGAGGGGTTCTGCACGCTGGTCGCCCTCGCCCACCGCGGCGAACTGCTGGCCTCCTGGACGTACGCCCCGGTCCACGACCGGATGGCGACGGCCCTGCGGGGCGGGGGCGCCCGCCTGGACGGCGTCCCGCTGCGGACGGGCTCCCCGGCCGAGGGCGCGCCGATGGAGATCGCCGCCTCCTTCCCCTTCCAGGCCACGCCCGAGGCGAAGCGCGCGCTGGCCCACCTGCGGACCGAGGGCGTGCACACCCGGCCGTGCGCGGGCTCGGCGGGGCTGGAGTACGTGGCGATCGCCCGCGGCGCCCTCGACGCGACGGTGTTCGCCTGGGAGAACGCCTGGGACCACGCGGCCGGCCTGCTCCTGGTCGCCGAGGCGGGCGGCGCCCACGCGACCCTGGACGGCACGCCCTTCCGCCTCGCCGGAGGCAACCTCCTGCCGTTCACCACGGCCCGCGACGCGGCCACCGTCGGCCGGGTCCGCCGCCTCCTGCTCGGCGACCGTCCCGTCCGGTAGCCGCGAGCCGCTCTCTCCCGCCAGGATCCGAGAGGCAGACGCTAGCCGCCGACGTGGTCCCGGACGGCGTCGGGCAGCCGGCGGCCGGTGACCGAGCGCCAGGCCCGCTCCACGGCCCGCGGGCCGAGGTCCCGCGCCAGCAGCCCCAGGTTGACCAGGCTCGGCCAGGTCAGCGGGTGCGGGAACTCCTCGAAGCAGGTGATGCTGCGCACCAGCCACTCCATCGCCTCGCGGGGCCGCCCCTGCTCCGCGGCGAACAGCCCGAACTGCCCGAAGGTCCGGGCCAGCCCCGGTGTGTCGCCGATCCGGTGCGAGACGTCCAGCGCCTTGCGGTACCGGGCCTCGGCGTCCGCCGCCCGGCCGCCGGTCTGGGCGGTCACCCCGAGCTGGTGGTAGCTGACCGCCACCCCGGCCTGGTCGCCCAGCTCCTCCCGGACCGTCAGGGCCCGCGCGTGCCAGGCCTCCGCCCCGTCCAGGTCGCCGAGCCGGGCGGCGACGACGCCGAGTTGGTGCTGGCTGGCGGCCGTGCCGGGCCGGTCGTCGAGGTCCTGGCGGATCTCCAGGGCCTTGCGGTGCCAGGTCTCGGCCTGCTCGAACCGCTCCTGGGCCGTGGCCAGCACGCCGAGCTGGTGGTAGCCGCGGGCGGTGTCGGGCAGGCTGCCCGACTCCTCGGCGAGGGCCAGCGCCTCCGTGCACCACTTCTCGGCCGCGGCGAGGCGTCCCAGTTCGGCGGCGACGGCGGCGAGCCGGTGGTGGAGGTCCGTCGCGAAGGCCCGGTCGGCCGGCTGGTCGGCGTCGGCCAGGGCGCGCCCGTACCACAGGTAGGCGTCCTCGAAGCGGCCCTGTTCCTGGGCCAGTACGCCGAGTTGGTGCCGGCAGGCGGCGGCCCACCGGGACTCGCCCTGCTGCTCGAAGGCGTCGAGCGCTTCCCGGGTCCGCCGCTCGGCGTCCTCCGGGCGGTCGAGGCGGTGGGCGATCACCCCCAGCCGGTGGTGGCCGATGGCGATGCCGTGGGCGTCGTCGAGCCGCTCCAGGAGCGCGAGCGAGTGCAGGTACCACTGCTCGGCCTCGGCGAACTCGCCGCGGTCCACCGCGATCCGGCCGAGCTGCTGGTAGCCGTCGGCGAGGTCGTCGAGCTGGTCCGGGGCCGGGGTCCGCCGGTCGACGGCGTGGTGGATCTCCCGGAAGGTCCGCTCGGCCTCCTCGGTGCGCCCGGCCCGCACCAGGCGCCGGGCGTCGGCGCCGAGCACGGACAGCCAGAGCGCGCCGGCCGGGGTGTCGGCCGCCGGCGGTCGGCCGTCGACGGCCTCCAGGGCGGTCCGCACCCGGTCGGTCCAGCCGCGCGCCTCGGCGTCCAGCCCGTGGGCGCTCCAGTGGGCGTGCAGCGGCCGGACGAGCGCCAGGGCCTGCGGCCACAGCCCCTGCTCGACGGCCCGGCCGAGCAGGCCGCCGATGGTCCGCCGCTGGAGGTCGAGCGCGGTCAGGACGAACTCGGTGCTGCCGCCCTGCAGTTCGCGGGTGAGCAGGAGGCAGAAGTTGACCTGGGCGCCCAGCAGGGCCTGCTCGGCGGCGGCCCGCTGTTCGGCGAAGCCGGGTTCCTCGGCCCGCCACCGGGCGGTGAGCACGCCGGCGATCGCCGGGTGGACCAGGAAGGCGGTGCCGGTGCGGGCGGTGAGCAGGCCCAGCCCGGCCGCCCGCTCCAGCAGCCGCTGCCACTCCTCGGTGCCGCGGTCCCGGAAGCGCTCGGGCGCCGGCGGTTGGCGGGAGAGCAGGGCGAGCACGGTGGCGTCGGCGGTGCCCCGGAAGAGCGTGACGGCGGCCAGCGCCCGCCGGTCGGCGGCGGTCAGCCGGTCCAGCGCGTGGGCGGCGCTCACCGTGAGTGCCGTAGGCCCGCTTCCTCCCGGCCGCGCCTCGGCATCGCGCGTGAGGGTGTCCAGGGCGTGCCAGGGTTCGTGTGCGTCGAGCGAGGCCAGCACGAGCCGCAGGGTCAACGGGTGCCCGTCCGGCCACTCCAGCAACTGGCCGAACACCCGCAGCCCGCGTTTGCGGGCGGTTTCGGGGTCCGCGGGGAGGAACTGCTCGGCGTACTCGACGGCCTCCTCCGGGGCCAGGCCCGGCACCTCGATCCGCAGCGGTCCGGGGCCCAGCCAGTCCTCCGGGGTCCGGCTGGTGAGCACGAGCGCGCCGCGCCCGTGCCCGGCCACGCGGCCGAGGAACGCCCGCAGTTCGGCGCGTTCCTCCTCGCCCGGAGCGGGGGTGCCGCCCGCCGGGTCGTGCAGGGTGTGCAGGGACTCCACGCCGTCCCAGATCAGCAGCACGTCCCGGGCGGCGAGCTCCCGCTCGACGGCCTCCCGGCGCTCGACGGGCGTGAGCGGGTCGAACTCCTCGGCGGCGAGCAGCCGGTGGCCGATCCGGTCGACCACCCCGGCCAGTCCGAACGAGGCCACGCCGGGTTCGAAGGAGTGCAGCACGACGGCGTCCGGTCCGTCCACCGCGCCGGTGTCCCGGCACCAGCGGCCGAAGGCCTTCGCCAGCTCGGTCTTGCCGACGCCCGCGGGGCCGTGCAGGACGACCACCCGGTGGCGCCGGGCGCCCGCGTCCAGGTCGAGCAGCAAGCCGTCCCGGCCGACGAACGCCCCGACGGGGGCGAGGCCCTCCAGACCGTCCCGGGCGTCGCGGTCCACGGCGCTCCGGTGTCCGGCCGCGAGGGCGTCGGGCAGGTCGCCGTGCTCCGGTGCGGACCGCTCGGCCGCCAGTGCGGGGAAGGCGACCTCGGTGCGGCGGTAGAGGGCCGGGACCGTCCAGTCGGCCAGCGGCAGCGGGCCCTTGACGGAGGCGCGCCGGTCCTGTTCGGCGAGGTGCCGACGGCCGGCCGCCACCGCAAGGGAGATCCGCTCGCCGCGACGGAGGCGTTCGTAGACCACGGTGAGGAACGCGGTGGTGGCCGTCGGGCCGGGGCCGTAGGGCAGGGCGAGCACGGCGCCGGCGCCCTCCCGGAGCAGCCGGAGGGCCGCGGCGGCCCCGGCCTGTCCGGCCGGGCTCCCGGACCGATGGGGGCTCAGGACCACCAGCGGGACCGCGGCGGCGGCGAGCAGCCGGGCGACCCGCTGGACCGGTACGGGGTCCGGGCCCCCGTCCGGATGCTCGAACACCAGGGCGTCGCCGGGGTCGTGGCCGCGGGAGGCCTGCGGAGCGTGGGCGGGACCGGAGAGGTCGCCGGTGCCGGAGAGCACGCCGGGTCCGTCGAAGTGCACGATCCGGAACGGGCGGCCCTCCTCGCGTGCCTCCCGGAGCGTCTCGCCGAGCGCGGCGAGGGTCGGCGGGCGCAGCACCCGGAGTTCGACCGCGTCGCGTCCCGGTCCGAGCCGCCGCAGCAGGGGGAGGGCGCTCGTCGGTGCGGCGGCGTCGAGGGCGGTCCCGGCCGCAGCGGCGTTCGCGGAGGTGTCGGTGGCGGTGTCCGGCCGGGTAACCACCAGCAGGACCCGCAGCCGGGACCCGTCCGTCGCGGTGAGCGGGTCGAGCGCGTCGAGCACGTGGAGCGGGTCGGCGTCCGCCGGGCAGCGGCTCACCGTCACGTCGTCGAGCACCAGCGGGGCCCGGCGCCCCGGGTCCGTCATCAGCTCCCAGGGCAGGCCGAGCAGCGGCGCGGAGTCCGAGCGCAGCACGAGCTCCAATGCGCCGCCGCGGGCCCGTGCCCGCAGATAGGCGTCCCGGCCGGGGCCGTCGCCGAGCAGCGCGGAGAACATCCGCGCCCCCCAGTCCGGGAGCTGGCGGGCGATGTGCGGGCCCCGCTCGCCGTACGCCCCGAACGGGGTGCGCAGGTGGTCCTCCAGGTACCAGCGGAGGTCCTCCAGGGCCGTGTCGTCCAGGGGCCTGCGCAGCCATCCGGCGTCGACGGCGGGCGCCGGGACGTCGGCCCCCGGGAGCCACTCCGTCACGGACATCCGGCCGTCGGCGTGGAGATCCACCACCAGACGTTCGACCACAATCGCCCCCAGCGAGTGCTTGGCGGCCGGTCGGCCGTTCCGCTGCGGAGCACAGGGTAGCGGCGTCGCCACCGAAGGCGGGCGCCCGGGGGCGAAGTGCGCGGTGACGACCCGTCGCGGGCCCGTGCGGTGGGGTGCGGAACGGAAGGGGCAGGCGGGTTGCCCCAAAGGGCAGACCGAACGTTTCGTCGGGAGCGTTCGCCCCCTCCCCGACCTCCGGGCGGAAGGCCGCGTTCACCTGGGGGTCATCGGCGGGCACGGCCCTGACCAGCGCTGTCGCGCTCGCGTCAAGATCGCTCCGGCGGCCCGGGAGGCGTCAAACCCGCCGGTCGGCCGTACTCCGGGTGAGCTGCGTCACTTGACCGGGTTTTCCGGCTGGGATTCACTTTTTCCGGCGGCGGAAAGCGGAGGGTCGAATTCTGCGGAACCCCCCGGGGCCCGTCCTCGCCGACCGCTCGCCGAACAGTTGTTCGTCATCGTTCCCTGTCGATATGGAGGTGCTGTCATGAAGCTCGTTCACTTCGTGAAGAAGGTCATGCCGGAGAAGAGCCTGAAGGCCTACGCCTGGTACGGCTGGATCTAATTCCCCGGCGGTTCTTCCGCCGTCGGACACGTGCCCGGCGAGTGCCACCCGCACTCGCCGGGCACGGGCCGCTCACCGCGAGCCGGCCACCACAGCCGCTCACCCTTGGAGTAACGGATGGCCATGTCCAGCACCGGCCGGAGCGCCCGGGTCACCCTCTTCGCGCCGCGGATCGACGAGCTCCTGCACAGGTACCGAGGTCAGGACCTGTTCCGCCTGGAGGCGGACACCGTCGGGGTCGCCGGCGTCGACCTCATGGACGGACTGCTGCGCAGCCGGCCGGCCAACGCCGAGGAGCGCCCGACCTTCAAGCCCGTGCAGGGTCGGTCGGTCACCCGGGCCGACGCCGCCGCGCTCATGCAGGCCGTCTCGGCCGATGTCCGGGCGGCGCTGAAGAAACCGCTGGGCGAGCGGACGGACCTCTCCGGGAGATGGCCGCACACTCCGCACGTCTATCTCCGGGACCTCGTTTTCGGCCGGGAGAGTTTCCGATTCCGGGTCCTGGTCGACCGCCGGCTGGAACTCACCCCGAAATTGACCTGGATGGCGGTCGCGGCCGGAACGGCGATGCTCGGAAAGCCGGGTACCGAAATTCCGCTGTCGAATCTGGCGGCCCGGGTGCTGGACGCCGAGACGTACGACGACCGCCGCTACGCGATGTACCTCTACCGGCGGGTGGCGGGGCCGATCTGCTTCACCGTGGCCGCGCTGGTGACCAACGCGGTCTGGCTCGGCGCCCCCTTCGACGACGACGTGCCCAATCGGGACGTCCTGCTGGAGGCGCTGCGGCTGCTGCCGCCGTCCTGGAACATCCTGCGGGTCGCCTCCCCGGAGTTCGGCGCCGTCGACGGCCGGATCGGCCGCAAGGACGACATCCTGATGCTCCCGCTGCTGAGCCATCGTGACCCCCGGCTGTGGGACGACCCGGAGACCTTCCGCCCGGAGCGCTGGAAGGACCTCGATCCCGACACCCAGCCCGGCTACCTGCCGTTCGGGCACGCCAACGAACGCTGCTGGGGGCGGCACATGGTGCTGCCGCTGGCCGAGCGGATCCTCGATATCGTCCGCCGCGACGGGCTGGTGGTCAGCCCGGAGCAGCGGGTCGGCCGGGTCGAGCTGGACGGCCTGCTGGAGGTCTCGGGCGTCCGGATGGTCCGCCGCTGAGGAGAACCCGGGGGCGCGTCGGGCGCACCGCGCGCCGGGGCCGACACCCCGGCGCGCCGCCGACCCCGCCCGCGGCCCGCCGGGTGGCAAGGACGACAATGGCGCGGTGAACGACACGAGCGGCCTGACCGAGCTGACCGGTCCGAACGACCCCGACGGCGCCGGTGCGGACCACCAGGCGCTGGTGCGTGACGCGATGGCCGCCGCCGTGCGCTCGCCGCTGCGCGGCCGGGTCGCCGACTACATCCCGGCACTCGCCGAGGCCGATCCGGCGGCCTTCGGCATGGCGATCGCCACCGTGGACGGCCGGGTCTTCGGGGCGGGGGACTGGCGGCGGCCCTTCTCCGTCCAGTCGGTGTCGAAGCTGTTCACCCTCGCCCTGGCGCTCGCCGAGGGCGGTGACGGCCTGTGGGCCGGGGTCGGCCGCGAGCCCTCCGGCAACCCGTTCAACTCACTCGTCCAGCTGGAGTCCGAGCACGGCATCCCGCGCAACCCCTTCATCAACGCCGGCGCCCTGGTGGTGACCGACCGGCTGCTCGACCTCACCGGCGACGCGGCCGGTGCCGTCCTGGACCTGCTGCGCGCGGAGTCCGGCGATCCGACCGTCGACGTCAACCGGTCGGTGGCCGCCTCCGAGGCCGAGCACGGCCACCGCAACGCCGCCATGGCGCACTTCATGGCCAGTTACGGCAACCTGCGCAACCCCGTCGAGGACGTGCTCGCCCACTACTACGCGCACTGCGCGATCGAGGCCGACTGCCGGGGCCTGGCGCTGGCCGGCCTCTTCCTCGCCCGCCACGGCGTGCGCGCCGACGGCTCGCGCCTGCTCTCGCGCAGCGAGGCCAAGCGGATCAACGCCGTCCTGCTCACCTGCGGCACCTACGACGCGGCGGGCGAGTTCGCCTACCGGGTGGGCCTGCCCGGCAAGAGCGGCGTCGGCGGCGGCATCCTCGCGGTCCTGCCCGGCCGGGGCGCGGTCTGCACCTGGAGCCCCGGTCTGGACGCCGCGGGCAACTCGGTGCTCGGCGTCGCCGCCCTGGACGCCCTGACGACGGCCACCGGCTGGTCGGTGTTCTGACGGCGGCACGGCCGCGGGCCCCGGCCGCCGGCCCGGACAGCTCCGTCCGGTGACGGTCCGGAAGCTGACGGTCACGAACTTGTTATGTCCTCTTCACCGGTTCGACGGCCGGACGGGTCATGCTCTGCACCGGCGGGAGCCACCGCCGAAGGCGCGCCGGCCCGCCGGCGCACTGACAAGGGGACTGACACCGTGACCGTCCGCCGTACCCTCATCGGCACCCTCACCGCCGGGCTGCTCGCCGCGGCCGCCGCCGTCCTGCCCGTCGGCGCCGACGCGCAGGCCGCCGGCGGCAGCACCCCGGGCGAGCTCCCGTTCGCCTCCGCGACCACCGTCGGCCTGCACAACACCTACGACCCGGCGGCCTTCGGCTACCTCGCCCAGGGCCTGGACACCGGCACCGGCATGATCGAGCTGGACGCCTGGCCGAACGTCGTCACCAAGGAGTGGAAGGTCAGCCACTCCAACCCGCTGGGCAATACCAACAACTGCGTCAGCGCCACCTCGGCCGCCCAGCTCTACTCCGGCGGCACCAACAAGAACCTGGACGCCTGTCTGGACGACGTGCGGATCTGGCTCGGCGCCCACCCCGGTGCGGGCCCGCTGGTGATCAAGCTGGAGCTCAAGCCGGGCTTCTCCGGGAACCTCGGCATGGGCCCCGCCCAGCTCGACGCGGTGATCGCCGCCCACCTCGGCTCCGCCGCGCTGCGCCCGGCCGACCTGCTCGCCAAGCCGGGCGGCGGCTCCTACCCGAGCCTCGACGACGCCGTCCGCGCCGGCAACTGGCCGACCAGGTCGGCGCTGGCCGGACGCGCCCTGGTGTACGTGATCCCCGGCACCGTCGAGCTGGACAACCCGTTCGACACCCTGCACACCGACGTCGAGTACGGCCGCTACCTGCGCGACCTGGCCGCGGCCGGCCGGATCGGCGAGGCCCGGATGTTCCCCACCGCGCTCGGCGCGGCGGCCGGCGACCCGCGCACCCGGTACAGCGAGACCTCGATCCGCCCCTGGTTCGTGGTCTTCGACGGTGACGCCGCCACCTACCTCAACGGCATCGACACCGGCTGGTACGACACCAACCACTACCTGCTGACGATGACCGACGCGCACAACGTCGCCCCCGCGATCAGCAACACCGACCCCACTGCCGACCAGGCCCGCGGCCGCACCGAACAGCTCGCCCGCGCCCACGCGACCATCGTCTCCAGCGACTGGCGCAAGCTGCCCGACGTCCAGTCACTCGTCCTCACCCGCGGCTGACGCCCGGCACTCCGCAGCGCGGACGCTCGGCCGGGCTCCCGGCCGAGCGTTCTGCTCGGGCGGACTCAGGCCGGGGCGTCGGCCGCCGGCTCCGGCTCGTCGATCCACTCCGAGGCGAGCAGCCCGAGGATGACCTCGTCCTCGAACGCCCCGCACACCCAGGCGGCGCGCCGCAGCGTGCCCTCGACCACGAAGCCCGCCCCCGTGGCGGCCTTGATCATCGGCACGTTGCCGGCCATCGTCTCCACCTGGAGCCGCTGCAGCCCGCGCACCGTGAACCCGTAGCGGCAGAGCAGCCGCACGAGGTCACCGGCCAGGCCGCGCCCGCGGAACCCGGGCCGCAGCGCGAGGCCGAGGTGGGCGCGCCGCTGGTGGGCGTCGATGCCCCAGACCAGCGCCTCCCCGGCCAGCTCGCCCGACGACAGCTCCACCACCGAGAAGAAGGCGACCCCGTCGTCGCCCTGGCCCACGACGAACGGGGACTCCGGGGAGCCGGGCGCGAGGGGGCGCCAGGGGCGGGTGTCCGCGCGCGAACGGGTGACGATGTCGTCGTAGAGCTCGGTGTGCAGCAGCGGGATGTCGTCGTCGTGCCGGGCGCGGAGCGCGATGCGCGAGGTCTGTAGCATGTCACATGGTTAACAGGGGTCACTGCTGCCCCGCAACCGAATTTCCGCCCGGAATCCCGGGGAATGACGGTGCGCCGGTCGGCCGTTGGCACGGAGGTGACCGCCGCGCCCGCCCTCCGCCTCTCCGTCCTGGACCGTTCCCGCACGCGCCGGGGGGAGCAGCCCGCCCGGGCGCTGCGCGACACCGTCGCGTTCGCGGTGGAGGCCGAGCGGCTGGGCTACCACCGGTTCTGGGTCTCCGAGCACCACGGCGTGCCGGGGGTGGCCGGCTCGGCGCCGACGGTGCTGGCCGCCGCCGTGGCCGCCGCGACGTCCCGGATCCGGGTCGGCACCGGCGGGGTGATGCTCCCCAACCACCAGCCCCTCGTCGTCGCCGAGCAGTTCGGCGTCCTGGAGGCGCTGTTCCCGGGCCGGATCGACATGGGCCTGGGCCGGTCGGTGGGCTTCACCGACGGAGTGCGCCGGGCCCTGGGCCGGGAGAAGGACGCCGCGGACCGCTTCCCCGAGCAGCTCGCCGACCTGCTCTCCTGGTTCGACCCCGCCGCGCGCGGTCCCGGGGGCGTGCACGCCCGCCCCGCCGAGGGCCTGGACGTCCCCGCGTTCGTGCTGGCCACCGGTGCGGGCGCGGACGTGGCCGCCGAGGCGGGGCTGCCGCTGGTGATCGCGGCGGTGCGCGGGGAGGAGGCGATGCGGGAGGCGATCGACCGCTACCGCGAGCGCTTCCGCCCCTCCGCCCGGGCGAGGCGGCCCTACGTGGTGGTCTCCGGGACGGTCGCCGTCGCCGGGAGCGAGGAACGGGCCCGGGCGCTGCTCGTCCCGGAGGCCTGGTCGAGCGCCCACAGCCGGACCCACGGGGAGTTCTCCCCGCTCGAACCCGCCGAGGAGGTCCTGGCCCGGTCGATGACCCCGCGTGAGCGGGCCGCTTTCGAGCAGGCCCTGACCGGCCACCTGGCGGGCACGCCCGGGCGCGTCGTCGCCGAGCTCGCGGCGCTGATGGAACGGACCGGCGCCGACGAGTACCTGGTCACCACCAGCACCTACGACCGGGCGGAGCTGCTGGCCTCCTACCGGCTGCTCGCCGAGGCCGCCGGGCTGTCCTGAGCCCCGGCGGCGCCGGCCGCGTCCCCGGTCACCCGTCGACCCGCCGCGCCCGGGCGCGGCGACCCGGACCCGGGTGGCGCAGCGCGGCGTGCGGCGGCCGGTGTCGACGAGGAACCGCTCCCGGGCCGTCGGCAGCTGCCGCCCGTCCACGTTCGCCGCCACGCCCGGGCGCCGCAGCGAGCCCTCGCGAGCCGAGCTGTCGACCGGGCGCACATCCGGGGGCGGGTTTCAGGCCAGCAGGTCCGACTGGAGCGTCACCACCTGCCGGAACGCGGCGGCGGGCACGCCCTTGGGGTTGGACAGGGTGACGACACCCACGAGGTCGCCCGCCGCCAGGTATGCCACCCGGACGGGCGGCGCGTCATGGGGCGTGGCGGTCCGGGTCGCGAGAGTGACGCCGTAGACCTCGTCCCAGCCCGTGGGCGTGGCCTCGCCGACCGTGGGAACGTCCTTCGGGCCCTTGCCGTCGCGCAGGCCGGCGAAGGCGGAGAAGGCCTCGGCGGAGGAGCCGAACGAGAGCAGACGGATCTGCGTGCGGGTGCCGTCGGCGGCGGTCCACTCGCGGACGACGGCGGCGCGGCAGGCGTACTGCAGCAGCAGGGCGCGGGCCTCGGCCTGGTTCGCCTGCTCGGCGACGAAGGCGTCGCAGTCTCCCGGGCCGGCGGCCGCTCCGGGCGCGGGGGAGGCGCTGGTGGCCGTGGCCGAGGGGGAGGCCGAGGTGGTCGGGCTCGCACTCGCGCTCGGGGTTCCGCCGCCGGTCACCGCGAGCGCTGCCGGGTGGCCCGTCGGGGTGAGTGAGCCGCCCGCCTCCTTGGGCACGGGCAGCAGCAGCTGCCGCAGGTCCGCCGCGTGCCGGCTCTTGTTGTCCTTGGGCGCGGCCTTGCCGGAGGGCAGCGGTGGCAGGACCAGCGCCGGGAAGGTGTAGCGCCCGTCGCTCTTGGTGGCCAGTCCCGGCAGGTCGGTGCGGTCCTGCGCGGTGACGGCGAGCGCGCTGCCCGTCCCGGCCAGCGCGCACACCACGGCGGCGGCGCCCCACCGCAGCGCGGCCTTGCGGCGCCGGCTGCCGCGGGCGCGCTCCTCCTCGGTCGGTGCTCCGGCCGCGGGCGCCACGACGGGGACGTCGGCCGCAGAGGGGACGTCCGGCACCGCGGGGGCGTCGGGCACGGCGGGGGTGTCGCTGCTGTCGGTCATACGGAGGCTCCCGGGCGGGCGAGGCGGTCGAGCTGCTGGGCCAGGAGGGCGACGATCGTGTCCTTGGGCAGCGGCGCCAGGCCCTCGGCGTTCATCACCACCAGGAGGTCGCCCTCGGCGGCCGAGCACTCCATGCGGTCGAGCGGCGCGGACGGCGGCGCGGGCATCAGGTAGCAGTGCGCCTCGGGGTGGCCGGGGACGGCAGGGCCGAGGCGGAAGACGCCGGTGTCGGTGAACACCGCCGTGTACTCGTTCGCCGACTTCACCTCCTGCTGGTTGAACTGGTGCAGTTTCATCCCGATGACGAGGTCGCCCTTCTGGCTCTTGTAGGTCCGCACGCCACCGGCCTTGACGTGCAGGTCCTTCCAGGCCTGACGGAGCTTCTCCCGTTCTTCCTTGGGGAGCGTCCCGAGGTCGTCGTCGAACGCGGCGGTGAGCTGGTCGGCCGTCAGCTCGGTGTTGTTGCCGTCGGGGCCGTCGTCGGGCCCGGGCTCGAAGTCGGCCGGGACCGGCAGCATCAGGTCGAGCAGCGAACCGAAGTGGTTGCCGTTGGACTTCGCGCCGAACGGCGTGGCGGTCGCCGTCGGGGCCGACGCGGCCGTGGAGGGCGCGGGAGCCGCGGCGGGCGCCGGATCGTCGTACCGGACCTCGATGATGCCGACGCCGATGGCCACGCCGACCAGGGCCGCCGCCGCGGTCGCGCCGCCGGCGCGCAGGACGCGGCGGGTCGTGGCGGAGGCCGCCGGGGCCCCGGTGACGGCGGGTCCGGTGGCGGCGGGCGCGGTCTGCGGGCCGGGGAGCAGGGGCTCGGTCACGTTGTCGTCGGTCATACCAGCCGCTCCCACTGCTGCTTGGCGAGGCCCTTCACGAACTCGGCGTCCACCGGCTTCGCGCCGAAGACCTCGATCTCCATCAGCACGGTGCCGCGCTGCGCGACGGCCACGCCGGGGTAGTACTGCTCGGTCGTCTCGGCCCAGTAGACGGGCTTGTCGCTGACCTCGTAGCCGCCGTTGGCATGGTCGGCGAACGGTTGCAGGCGGGTCGTGCCGCGCTTGGCCGCCTTCTCCACCTCGACGGCGGAGTCGGGCCCGAACTGGACCAGGGAGACCCGCACGCTCAGGTCGCCCTGCTGCCAGTCGACCTCCACGGCACGCCGGAATCCGCTCCGGTTCAGCTCGGTGAAGACCGAAGCCACCTTTCCGGAGGTGTCGGCGTGTTCGCCGACCGTGATCCAGCTCGGCGTGTCCGGGTAGTCGTCCCAGGGCTTGCTGCCGCTCGGCGCGGTGATCAGCAGCTTCCGCAGGTCGCCGTCGATGGCGAGCGGCGAGGGCGTCGACGCGGCGGCGGCCGGGTCCTGCACCCCGGAGGGGTACGCCGGCAGCGCCACCTGGACCGGCGGCAGCGGCGTCGGAGGGCGGCCCGCCTGGACGGCGTAGCCGATGCCTCCGCCGGCGGCGGTCCCGAGCACCAGGCCGGAGACCAGCAGCAGGACCGGACGCGGGCGGCGCGGGCGCCGGGCGGGTACCTGGTCGGAGGCGGGTTCGGTGGCGGGTTCGGGCACGGGCGGTGCGGCCGGCGGGGGTGGCGGTCCGTCGACCGGCGACGGCACCACGGGTTCGGTGGTCACGCAAGGCTCCAGAGAGGAAGAAAGAGGAGGGCCGGTCGGCTTCAGCGGCCGGAGGTCAGCCAGTCGCGCTGGCGCTTCATCAGCTCGCCGAGCAGCGCCTTGTCGGGATCGCCCTTCACCTCGACGTCGACCGTGTACTGCACGTCGCCCTGGCTGGAGATGCCGCTCAGCGATCCGGTGTACGCCTGCTGCTTGGGCTTGCTGATGTACCCGTGGGCGCCGGGGTCGCCGGTGACCTCGACGGCGGGGAGGTCCCTGGTGTCGTTCTTGGCGAAGAACTCCGCCTGCGCGGCGGTCCCGAAGCGCAGCAGGGTGACGGTGACCTCGGCCTTGCCGTCAGCCGTGCGGTACGTCCGGGTGGCGGCGTCCTTGTAGCCGAGCGTGTGGAGGGCGCGCATGACCTCCGCCCCGCCGTCGAACTCCTTGATCATCTCCTCGTCGGTCAACGGCATGCCGTCGGCCGGGCCGTAGGACTCGCCGCCCGCGGGGATCGGGAGCAGGAAGTACCGCAGGTCGCCGTCGTGCCGGCCGCCGCTGACGCTGCCCTTGAGGGTGCTCGTCGGAGCGGGGACGGGCGCGGGCGGCGGGATGGTCGCCGGAGCGGAGGCGGAGGGCGTAGGCGACGCGGTCGGGCTCGCCGAGGACGGCGCGGCCGTCGTCGCGGCGGTGACGGCCGGCCGGTCGTCGGGCTTGCCGACGGCCACCGTCACGGTGGCGCTGACCGCCGTGACGGCGAGCAGGCCCGCGGTGGCCAGTGCGACGGCGGCGGCACGCGAACGCTTGCGACCGGTGGCCGGGTCGACCGGGGTCGGGCCACCGGTGGCCGGAGCGGCCACGGCCGGGTCGGCGGCGGGCGGCACGTGATCGTGCGCGGACAAAGGGATTCCCCCCAGGGAAGGATCGGGAAGTGTGCGCTCGGGCCTCTCAGGGGCACCCCACGGCGGCTCTCACGGCCGCCCGTCGCGCGTATGGCTGGAATTATGAGAGCGCGCCGCTCCCGCCGCCAACATGATCAATCACCGCACTCCCTCCCAAGATCCGACCAAAGGGACACGCCGTGATCGAACCGAAATCGATTTGCGGGTTGAAGCGATGCCCAGGGTGCCCGCGTACGCTCCCCAGTCGCCGGAGCCGTCCCTTTCGCACCGGAAAGATACCCCCACCGGTATAGTGGAGGAGAGGGAGAATCCCTCGTTTCCCCCGGACGTGAGGAGTCCTGCGATGTGTCGACGTACGACGTGCCGGAGCTGCGGCAAGGCCACCTACGCGGGGTGCGGCATGCACGTCGACCAGGTGCTGGCCGGCGTCGCCAAGGCCGACCGCTGCGCCTGCGACCGCAATGCGCAGAAGGGCGGGGGCTTCTTCGCGAAGCTCCTCGGCCGCCGCTGAATCCACGGACCCGCGACGGGCCGTGCCGGACATCCCCGGCACGGCCCGTCGCGTTTTCGTGCCCGCCTGCGCCTCCGTGCCCGCCTGCGCCTCCGCGCTCGGCCGCCGTCCGTGACCGACGCCGACGGCCCGGCCCGCCACGGGGGCGGACCGGGCCGTCGGAACCGGGCCGGGCTCAGTCGTGCGAGAAGGAGATCCTCGGCAGCACGCGGTCGAGCCAGGCCGGCGTGCGCCAGGCGGCGGCGCCGGTGAGCCGGAGCAGGACCGGCAGCAGCACCAGGCGGACCAGCGCGGCGTCCAGCAGGACGGCGACGCCGAGCACGATGCCCATCTCCTTGGGCGGAAGCGGCCCGGACAGGGCGAAGGTGAAGAACACCGCGACCATCACGCCCGCCGCCGCGAAGATCACCCGGCCGGAGTGGGCCAGCGCGCCGACCATGGCCTCGCGCGGGTCGCCGGTGCGCTCGTAGTGCTCCTTGGCGGAGGCGAGCAGGAAGACCGTGTAGTCCATGGCGATGGCGAAGATCATCGCGAAGAAGAACACCGGCGCCCAGCCGTCCAGGAAGCCCTGTGGCGTGAAGCCGAGCAGCCCCGCGCCGTGGCCGTCCTGGAAGACCAGCCGGGCGACGCCGAAGGCCGCGCCGGTGGAGAGCAGACTGGCGGCCGTGCCGAGCGCCGAGATCAGCGGGGCGCGCAGGGCGACCAGCAGGAGCAGGAAGCCCAGGCCCATCACGACACCGATGACCAGCGGGGTCTTCTCGCTCAGCAGGTGCTGGAGGTCCAGGTTCTCCACCGCGGCGCCGCCGACCAGCGTGTCGGCCGGCAGTTCGGCCCGCAGGGTGTTGACGGTGCGGCCCAGGTCGGGGCTGGAGGGGTCCACGGCGGGAACGGCCTGGACCATCGACCAGCCGGAGCCGTCGGCGGCCGGCTGCGCGGGCATCACGCCGGCGATCCCGGGTGTGGCGGCGATGTCGGCGGCGACGCCCTCGGCGCCGTGGGTCGGGGTGAGGATCTGCAGGGTGCCGGGCGCCCCGGGGCCGAAGGCCTGCTGGACGGCGGTGTAGCCGGCGCGGGCGCTGGCGTCCTCGGGCAGCACGGTGATCGAGGGCATGGCGGTCCGCAGTCCGATGACGGGCGCGGCGAGCGCGATCAGCGCGGCGAGGGCCAGTGCGCCGTAGCGCAGCGGGTGCTTCCACAGCCGCTCGCCCCAGGCGGCGAAGCGTGCCGACCGGTGCTCGCCGGTCTTCACCCACGGCAGGGCGAGGGCGTCGACCCGGTGGCCGAGCCGGCCGAGCACGGCGGGCAGCAGGGTGAGGGTGGCGGCGAGCACGAACAGGACGGCGAGCATGATGCCGCCGGCCATCGACCGGAACGCCGGGGACGGCACCAGCATCACGGCCGAGAGGCTGACCAGGACGGTCGCGCCGGACAGCAGAACGGCCTTGCCCGCGGTGTCCATGGTCTCGGCGACCGCCGCGCTGCTGCCCGGCCGGTGTCCCGGTGCCGGGTTCCGGCGGGCGGCGGCGGCCCGGGCGCTGCGGAAGCGGACCACCAGGAAGAGCGCGTAGTCGATGCCGAGGGCGAGCGCGAACATCATCGCGAAGTTCATCGCCCAGACGGAGATCGGGAACAGGTGGCTGAGCAGGACCAGCGAGCCGGCGGAGGCGGCGAGTCCGGCCATGGTGAGCAGCAGCGGGAGCCCGGCGGCGACCAGGGAGCCGAAAGCGAGCACCAGGATGGCCAGGGTGACCGGCCAGGACATGATCTCGGACTTCATCATGGCGTCGTGGTTGGCCTTGTTGAAGTCGCTCCACAGCACCGACGCGCCGGTGGCGTGCACGTCGACGCCGTTGCCGGAGAGGGCGTTCAGCGGGCCCTTGAGGTCGTCGGCCGCGCGGACCATGTCGTCGGGGGAGGCCTTGGCGCCGGCGAGCAGGACGGCGGTCCGGCCGTCCTGGGCGATGGTCGCGCCGGGCTGGGGTGCCACCACGGTGGAGACCCGGGGGTCGGCCGCGGCGAGCTCGCTCGCCCTGGTGATCACCTGCTGGACGTCCGGCTCGGTGACCGGGCGGTCGGCGGCGACCACGATCTGCAGCGCGCTGGAGGCGTTGCCGGCGAAGTGCTGCTCGGCGACCTGCCGGACCTTCACCGACTCGGAGCCGTCGGCCTGCCAGCCGGCCCCGGAGAGCGCCGAGGTCACCTGCGGTGCGAACGCGCCGAGGCCGACGACGACCAGCAGCCAGCCGGCCAGGACGGCCTTGAAGTGGCGGGCGGACCAGAGGCCGAGCCGTCCGAGCAGGCCCGGGGGCGGGGCCGGCTCGGTCGGCGCGGCGGTGGCCGGCCGGCCGAGGGTGGTGTCCGGGTGCTTCACGGGTTGCTCCGTTCCTGGTGCGCCCCGCCGGGGGGCGGATGCGAAAATACGGGTGGGGGTATATGGGAGGCCGAAAGGGAGGGGCCCGCTCCGGGCGGGCCCCGTCGTTCAGGAGTCAGGCGGCCGGTCGGCCGGTCAGCCGGTCAGCGCGGCCAGGGCGGCGCGCAGCCGGGTGGCGGCCTCGTCGGCGACGGCCTGCAGTGCGGGCTGCCCGGTGACCTGGACCATCAGCTGCGGGTCCATCGCCTCGACGACGGTGCGTCCGGCGTCCGCGCGGACCACGACATTGCACGGCAGCAGCAGTCCGATGTGCCGGTCCGCCTGGAGGGCGCGGTGGGCCAGCGGCGGGTTGCAGGCACCGAGGATCAGGTAGTCCTCGATCTCCTCGCCGATCTTGGCCCGCAGGGTCGCGCGGACGTCGATCTCGGTGAGGATGCCGAAGCCCTGCTCGGCGAGTGCGGCCCGCACCCGTTCGACGGTCTCGGCGAAGGGCAGGTCGAGGGTGACGGGGATCCCGTACTCCATGGGGTGCTCCATTCCTGGGTGGCTCGGTGTCCTGCTGTCTGCTGTCCACTGTCCTGGTGGGCGGGGGACGAGTCAGGCGAGGGTGAGGAACAGCTTCTCCAGTTCGGTCTCACCCATCGCCGGCGCCTCGCCGTCCGCGGCCGTGCACTGGCGCATGCCGCCGGCCACGATCTTGAACCCGGCCCGGTCCAGGGCGCGGGAGGCCGCGGCCAACTGCGTCACGATGTCCCGGCAGTCCCGCCCGGACTCGATCATCGCGATCACGCCGCTGAGCTGCCCCTGCGCCCGGCGCAGACGGTTGAGCGCCGCGCCGACCGCGTCGTCGTCGACCCGTACGGTCGGTTCCTCCGCCATCTCGTCCTCCTCGATCGTTCCGCGCGGGCGGCTCAGACCGCCGTCGGCCGGTGCGCCTGGTCCCACGCGGCGTAGCCGCCGAGCAGATCGGAGACCTCGTCGAGGCCGTGGTGGCGCAGCAGGCTGGCGGCGATGGAGGAGCGGTGGCCGCCGGCGCAGTGGACGACCAGCGCACGGTCCCGCGGGATCTCGGCGAGACGGGAGGGGAGCTCGTTGAGCGCGATGTGCACGGAGCCCTCGACGGCGCCCTCGGCGCGCTCGCCGCAGGTGCGGACGTCGAGCACCAGCGGGGGGCGGTCGGTGGCGAGGGCGGTGCGCAACTGGTCCACGGTGAGGCGGGCGGCGGGGGTGAGCTGGTCGGCGAGCGCGGGCAGGCTCGCCTCGGGCTCGGCCAGGTGGCCGACGGTGCGGTCGAAGCCGATGCGGGCGAGGCGGGTGACGATCTCGCCCTCGCGGCCGTCCGGCGCGACGACGAGCAGTGCGGCGTCCGGCCGGAGCACGGCGCCGGCCTGCTCGGCGAAGCGGCCGTCGGCGGGCACGTTGACGGCCCCGCGCAGGTGTCCGGCGGCGAACTCCTGCGGGCCGCGGGCGTCGACCACCACCGCTCCGTCCTGCCGGCGGGCCGCGAACTCCTCGGCGGTCAGTGGGCGGTGGGCGAGCGCGGGGTCGAACAGGCCGCGGTCCTGCCGGTTGAGCGCGGCGTCGTGGCCGAAGTACCCGGGCGCGGTGGACTGGCCGGCCGTGACGATCGCGACGAACGCGTCCTCACTCATCGGCGCGCAGGCGTAGTTGGTGGCGCGCTGGGCGCCGATGGTGGACTGGCGCTCGGTGGACAGGTTCTTGCCGCAGGACGAGCCGGCGCCGTGGGCGGGGAAGACCCGGACCTCGTCGGGCAGTCCCATCAGCTTGTGCTGGACGCTGTGGTGGAGCATCCGGCCCAGCTCCTCGGCGGTGGTGCCGGCCGAGGCCAGCAGGTCGGGGCGGCCGACGTCGCCGATGAACAGCGCGTCGCCGGTCAGCACCCCGTAGGGGACGGTGTCCCCGGAGTGCTCGAACACCAGGACGCTGATCGACTCGGGGGTGTGTCCGGGGGTCTCCATGATCTGCAGGGTGACCTCGCCCAGGCCGATCCGCTCGCCGTCGGCGAGCTTGCGGATCGGGTACTCGGTCACCGCCCGGTGGCCGTAGCCGATCCACGCGCCGGTGCGGTCCGCCAGCTCCAGGTGCCCGGCCAGGAAGTCGGCGTGGAAGTGGGTGTTGATGACCGCCTCGACGGTGAAGCCGTGCGCCTCGGCGTCGGCGACGTACTCGTCGATGTCCCGGCGCGGGTCGATCACCACGGCGCGGCCGGTGGTCTCGTCGGCGACCAGGTAGGAGGCCTGGGAGAGGCAGTCGAGGTAGTACTGGGCGAAGAACACCGTGGGTCGCTCCTGCATCCGATGGTCCGGTTCCAAATACCCAGTGGGGTATCCGTTCGCTCTCCACCATACCCCCGGGGGTAAATTTCGGCGAAGCGGGACGCCCGAGGAGCCAGGTGCCGTCGATCACGACGCGCCGGGACCGCCGCCCAGGGCCGCCAGGTGGGCGAGCGCGGTGTCCAGGGTGGGGCCCAGCAGGCGGTGCCGGGTGCTGCGCAGGACGAGCCGCGGCGGGCGGGGGCACTCGGCGTGGGCCTGCGGGCCGTGGGCGGGCACCACCCGGGTGGGCAGGTCCAGGGCCCGCTGGACCCGGGACATCAGCTCGAAGCGGGTCACCACGTCGGCGCCGCCGTAGTGCAGGATCCCCGTGCGGTGCCACAGCCGGGCCAGGGCCGGGCCGATGCTGGGGAGGTAGACGGGGGCACAGACCAGGTCGGTGCGGGCGGGGGTGATCGGTGCGGCCAGACGGGCCAGGAAGCTGTTCGCCCACGGGCCGCGCCCGAAGACCAGCGGGAGCCGCACGATCAGGTGTCCGCCCTCGGCGAGCAGCAGGTCCTCGGCCGCCGCCTTGGTCCGCCCGTAGACGTTCACGGGGGAGCGCGGGTCGGCCTCGGTGTACCGGGGGCGGGTGCCGTCGAAGACGTTGTCGCTGGACAGCAGGACGAGCTTCGCCGCCGAGCCGCGCAGGGCGTCCAGCAGCACCTCGACGGGGCGGACGTTGAGGAGGCGGGCCCGGGCGGGATCGGCCTCGGCCGCCTCCAGGGGGACCAGGCCGGCCGCGTGCACGACCAGGTCGAAGCCGTCGGCCGCGAGCGCCGCCAGCCGGGTCTCGTCGCGCAGATCCAGCCGGACCAGGCCCGGGGCCGCCCGGGTGGCGTACGTGCCGACCACCGCGTGGCGGGGGGCCAGGTGGCTCCAGAGGCCGCCGCCCACGAACCCCGACGCGCCGAGCAGCAGGATCCTCGGACCGGGGCCCGCCGGTGCCTCCCACCCACTCGGCCGCCCGTACCGGTTCATATCGGACACCCTATGGCACTGTTGGGGGACGAACCGGTGGGAGGCTGCGATGAAGGCCGTCGTGTTCGAGGACGTGGGCCTGCCCGGCATCCACGATCGCGCCGTCCCCTCCTTCGAGGCGGACGAGGTCCTGGTCGAGGTGGCGGTCAGCGGCATCTGCGGCACGGACCGGGCGATCCTGCTGGGCGAGTTCCCCGCCCGGCGGGGTGTGGTGCTCGGGCACGAGGCGGCCGGCGCGGTGGCCGCGGTCGGGGCCGGCGTCACCGCCGTGGCGCCGGGCGACCGGGTGGTGATCAACCCGACCTACCACTGCGACCGGTGCCGCCCCTGCCGGCGCGGGATGCCGGCCCACTGCGGGGCCAAGGAGGGCCGGGAGCTCGGCGTCGACCGGGACGGCACGATGGCCGGCTTCGCCGTCGTGCCCGAACGCTTCGTCCACCGGCTGCCCGACGCGGTGTCCTACCGGCGCGGGGCCCTGGTGGAACCGCTCGCCTGCGTGCTGAACAACCTGGCGGCGGCCCGTCCGCGCTGGGACGACCGGGTGCTCGTGGTCGGCGCCGGTCCGATCGGCGCGCTGTGCGCACTGGTCCTGGCCCGGCGCGGCGCCCGGGTCACGCTGGCCGAGCGCGATCCGGGCCGGGTGGAACTCGCCCGGATGCTGCTGCCGCGCACGGTCCGGGTGCTGGCCGCGGCGGAGGCGGCCGCGTCGGGCACGCCCGACGTCGCCGTCGACACCACCGGGTCGCTGCCCGGGGACGTGCTCGGCACGGTGGCGGCCGGCGGCACCGTCGTGGTGATGGGCGAGAAGGAGGCCGGCGTCGCCACCGTGCCGCTGCGGTCCCTGGTGACCAGGGGGATCCGCCTGGTGGGGGCGGGACCGTACCGGCCGGCGGACTTCGCCCTGGCGGTGGACCTCGCGCGGGAACTGCCGCTGGAGACGCTGGTGACCCATGTGCTGCCGCTCGAACGGTACGCCGAGGCCCTCGCGCTGCTGGCCGTCGTCCCGCCCGGGCCGGCCCGGCCGGAGGCGGACGGGTACCGCGCCATGAAGGTGCTGCTCGGCACGGACGGGAACCCCGCCCCATGAGGCCCCGCTTCCTGGACGGCACCCTGTGGCTGGACGGCCGGCCCCGGTTCCTGATCACCGGCGAGTACCCCTACTACCGGGACCGCCCGGGCCGCTGGGCGCCGAAGCTGCGCGCCATGCGCGAGGCCGGCATCGAGGTGGTGACCAGCTACGTCCCCTGGCGCCACCACGAGATCGCCCGGGGCGACGGCCGCCGGTGGTGCTTCGACGGCGACGGTAACCGCGATCTGGCCGGCTTCCTGGAGCTGGTCGCGGCGACCGGGCTGCTCGCGGTGCTGAAGCCCGGCCCCTATGTGCACGCCGAACTGCCCTTCGGCGGGCTGCCCGACCGGCTCAGCCCGACGCTCGACCCGGAGCGGTCCGCCGCCCGCTCCGCCGACGGCCGGCCGCTGCCCTGCGACCGGTTCACACTGCCCTCGGCCCTGGACCCGGGCTTCCTCGCCGACGCCCTGGACTGGCTGCGCGCCGTCGGCCTGTTCCTGCGGCCGTTCACCCATCCGCACGGACCCCTCGTCGCCGCCCAGATCGGCAACGAGGGCCACTACGGCGAGACCGCGCTGCCGATCGACGCGCTCGACTACTCGCGGCCGGGCACCGACGGCTTCGACGGCTTCGCCCCCGGCGTGGCCGCGCCCACCCGGTCGGAGGACCGGCTCTCCGCCGAAGGACTGCGCTCCCTGGTGAGCTGGGGCCGGTGGTCCGCCGAATCGCTCACCACCGGGATGGCGCGGCTGGCCGAGGCGCTCGGCGCGGACCTCCCCGTCTTCACCAGCTACTCGCCGCCGGCCAGGGCGGACCGCGTCCCCGGCCGGGCCGCCGGACGCCACGACGCCTGGCTGGCCAGGAACCGGGTGGGCGCGGCGCCCGGGCTGCCCCGCGCCTACACCAGCTGGACCGGCCCGGTGCTCTCCGAGGAGGAGGCCCTGGTCAACTACGTGCTGGCGGCCAAGGGCGGGCCCGGCCCCAACATCGAGGAGAACTGGGGGCTGCGCTGGGCGGATCCGGGCTGCGCCTTCCCGGTGGTGCCGATCCATCAGACCCTGCTCGGCGTGGCCTGCGGGGCGACCGGCATCAGCGTCTACCCGGCCTGCGCCACCGAGGGCTGGGGCCCGCACCTCGAGGTGGACGGTTCCCGGCTCACCGGCCCGGCCGGTGACCCCGCGCAGTTCTCTCCGCCGTACGGGGACGCCGCCCCGATCCGCCTCGACGCCGGCCCCGGCCCGGCCTTCGCCGCGCTGCGGGTGCTGACCCACTTCCTGGCCGGACGGCAGGAGCCGCTGGCCCTCTCCCGCCCGGAGCCCGGCGTGTGCTGGGGCGTCCACCCGCCGTACGCCGCGGTCGGGGCGTGGGAGGGGACGGCGGACGGCGAGCGGCCCGTGCCCTCGGCCGCCCGCACCCTGGTGCCCTTCGTCGCCCACTGCCTGCGGCGGAACCTGCCCTTCCGGCTGGCCGAGCTCACCGGCCGGGCGGGCCCCGACCCCGGGTCGGGGCCGCTGGTCACCGTGTCGGGCCGGTTCATGGAACGGGCCCTGCAACGGCGGCTCGCCCGGTTCGCCGAGCGGGGAGGAGCGTTGCTCCTGGTGGGTGAACCTCCCGCGCTGGACGAGGACCTGCGCCCCTGCACCGAGCTGGCCGCCGCGGTCCGCCGGCACGGCGACGGCCGCGTGCGCACGGTGGCCCCCGGCGGGCGGTCCCTCGGCGCGGCCGTCGAGGACTGGCTGCACGGGAGCCACGACGCCCCCGTGCGGGCCCGACCGGGGCCGTGGCTCGAACTGCGCAGGACCGCCGCGGACCCCGAGGAGGTGCTCGTCTTCCTCTTCAACCGCACGGACTCCCCCCTGCGGGCCCGCACCGTGTGCGGGGAACACCCGGTCACCGCCGACCTGGTGAGCGGCGGCTGCGCCGTCGTCCAGGTGTCCCACGGACGGCTCGCGGCCTGCTACGTGAAGGGGATCGACGAGCGGAGCGGTGCCCGGCTGCCGGTCCGGGTCCGGGTGGGCGGTGATCTGCTGGCCTCCGACCGGCCGTGCGACCTGTCCGCCCTGCGCGGACCGGGCGGCTTCGAGGTCCGGACCGCCGCGGGGCCGGGCCGGGCCCGGGTGGTCCTGCCGGAGGCGGGATGACCGCCGCCCCGGCCGAGGCGGTCGGCATCGATGTCGGCGCCACCAAGACCGCGGCGGTGCGGGTGACGGCCGACGGCGAGGTGTCGGCGCGGGCCCGCTGTGCCACACCGCGCCGTACGGCCGAGGAACTGGTCGCCGCCGTGGCCGGACTCGTGGCGCGGGTGCGCGGCGAGCGGGTCACCGCGGTCGGCGTCGGGCTGCCGGGGATGGTCGATTCCCGGACCGGCGCGCTGGCCTTCGCGCCCGGCCTGGAGTTCGCGCGGGCGCCGCTGCGGGAGCTGATCGCGGACGCGGTGGGGCTGCCGGTGGTGACGGACAACGACGCCAACGTCGCCGCCTGGGCCGAGTACCGGCTCGGCGCCGGGCGGGGGCACGACCACCTGGTGCTGGTGACGCTGGGCACGGGGCTGGGGTGCGGGGTGCTGGTCGGCGGGCGGCCGCTGCACGGCACGCACGGCTTCGCGGCCGAGGCCAGCCATCTGACCGTCGATCCGGGGGGACCGTGGTGCGAGTGCGGAAACCGCGGGTGCTGGGGTGTCGCGGCCTCCGGGGCCGCCATCGCGAGGCTCGGACGGCAGGCCGCCGAGGACCTCCCGGGCTCCCCACTGGCCCGACTGGTCGGCGAGAGCGGCCCGATCGACGCGCGCGGCCGGGCCGGTGAGGGCCGGCCGGACGCCGGAGAGGCCGTCACGGAGGCCGCCCGCCGCGGCGACCACCGGGCGCTGGAGATCCTGGGCCGGATCGGCACGCTCACCGGCGTCGGCCTGGCCGCCCTGGCCAACCTGTTCGACCCCGCCGTGGTGATCGTCGGAGGCGGCCCGGTCGCCGCCGGTGACCTGCTGCTCGCCCCGGCGCGCGCCGAGTTCGCCCGCAGGCTCTACGCGCCCGGCGACCGCCCGCCGGTGCCCGTGCTGGCGGCCCGCTTCGCCAACGACGCCGGCGCGATCGGCGCGGCGCTGCTGGCGCTCGACCGCTCCCGCTGACGCCCTTCCCGCTGACGCCCCCGGTGACGCCCCCTCTGACGCCCCCGCCGGTGGCCGGTGCTCAGCCCTCCCGGGCCGGCCGGGGCGTGGCCGGGTCGGCGAGCAGCGCGGCGGCGGCCCGCAGCGCCCGGTCGGCGTCCGGCGCCCGCCGGGTGACGGACCGGTGCCGCTCGTGCCCCCAGGTCCGCCAGTAGCCGCCGACCTTGCCGTTCCGGTCGTCGAGCACCACGTGCGGCAGACCGAGCAGCAGACTCAGCAGGTGCCCGTGCAGCCGGTCGGTGACCACCGCCTCGGCGCTGCCGAGCAGTCGGCAGCCGCGCCGGAGCTGGAGTTCGGCATGGCGGTCCTGGGCCGCGGCGAGTTCGGCGACCGCCGCGCCGGCCGCCGTCCGGCGGACCTCGGCCGAGGCCGCCGCGATCCGCTGCCGCACGGCCAGGGCCTCGGCGGCCCAGCCCGGCTCGGCGCCCTCCTGCCCGGTCCAGTCGGTCCGGTGCACCTCGGCGTGCGGGCCCGGCCCCGGGTGGCCGGCCGACTCGTGGTCCGCACGCCGCAGCCACAGGATCCGCCGCTCGGGCCGGGCGAGGCGGGGCACGCCGTTCATCGCGAAGGCGCAGTCCGGGGCGAGCAGGGCGGGGGCGCGGAAGGCCCGGCGGGCCGCGCGCAGGCTCGGTCCGTCGCGCAGCAGCAGGACCAGATCGGGGTGCGCGTCGAAGACCGCCCGGGCCCGGGCGAGGGCGGCCGGGTCGCCGAAGTGCACGGACTGCGGCAACTGGACGATCCGGTGCCCGGGGAAGGCGCTGATCACCTGCTCGCGCATGCGCTGGTGGCTCGGCCACAGGTCGCCCAGGTTGCCGCCGCCGGTGAGCAGGATGGTGCCGTTCGGCAGCCGTTCGGCCAGCGCCGCCGGGTCGAAGTCGTGGTGGTCGGCGGTGTAGACGACCTCGGCGCCCAGCTCGGCCAGCAGCGTGCGCGCACCCAGCCAGATGGCGCTGTCGCCGACGTTTCCGTAGTCGGGGAAGCCCAGCAGCGCGCAGCGGCTCGACGGCGCGACCAGGGCGCCGAGCACCTCGCCGAGCCGGTGTCCGAGGCCGGCCCACCGGCCGAACCCGGTCACCGCGTCACCGCCGCACGGGGGAGGGGCCCATGACGGTCCGCCGCCAGCTCGGCCGCCTCGGCGAGGTCGGGGCGTCCGCCGGCCCGGGCGTCGAGGGCGACCTCGCGCATCGCCTCCCGGGCGTCCGGCGAGTGCATCGGCACGCTGCCCAGCCGCTCGAGGTCGAGCACGCCGGGCAGCGTCCCGCAGCGCCCGAGCACCCCGGCCAGCTCGAGGGTGACCATGGTCCGCAGGCACTTCTCGCACGCCCCGCAGTTCTGCCCGGGCCGGCCGCGCCAGCACACCGCCAGCTGCCGCAGGGCGAGTTCGGAGCGGGCCAGCCGGCGCGCCACCTTCTGCGTCCTGGTGGCACCGGCGCCGTCGTGCACGACGTCCAGCGCCTCGGTGGACCACAGGTGGTCCAGCACCGGATGCGAACCGTACGGGGGGAGATGCCGGTACTCGAAGCTGGCCGCGATCAGGCAGCGGCCGAGCAGGCCCTGCAGGGCCAGCGCGGTGGCGGCGAGCGCCGCCCCGTGGAAGTCCTCCCAGCGGACCAGCGGGGCCGTGAGGGCACGCAGGTTGGTCTCCACCGGGACGGCCCGGCAGCCGCTGCGCCCGGCCACCAGCCGGACCCGGCCGAGCAGGTGCTCGTGGTCCGGCCCGGTGTGCTGCTCGAAGTTCACGAACAGCAGCTCGGAGACCGGCCGGTGGGCGGGCTCCGCACGGCGCTCGCGGTCCCCGAGCAGGCTGTAGAAGGAGTCCACGCCCAGGGTGAAGAACAGCCCCACGCCGTCCTGCCCGCGCGTCGCCTCGACGGGCTCGCCCACCGTCAGCCGGACCTCCCGCAAGCGGGCCCACCAGGCCGCGTAGATCTCCATCACGGTCCGCGCCGACCGCAGCAGCCGGGCGGAGACCGGGGCGTCGACCACCAGCTCCTCGCCGAGGCTCATGGCCGGCATCAGCAGCGCGGCGAGGAAGGCGTCACCGCGCTCCGGCAGCCAGTCGTCCGCACCGCCGGGCACGGTGAAGTGGAGCCGCGCCGAGGGCAGTTCGGCCGTGGCCCGGACCGCCGCCGACAGGCGCCGGCCGGCGGCGACGGGTTCGTTCCGGACATCCTCGACGATCATTTCCGCCGCCCTTCCCGCTGTCGGAAGTTCACGCTCCGCTTGTAGCAGGACGGCGGCGGTCCGCCCGGCCACCGCCGCGCCGCGGGCCCGGTGTTCACCCGCGCGGACCCGCCCGCGCGGTGACCGCCGGCGGTCGCCGATCCGGGCCGGGAGTACCGTGGTTCGACCCGGCATTGGTCCAGACCTATTGACTGGCCTTGCCGTCGCTCCTACGATCCGGACCGGCACATCCCCACATGTCCCCACCCATGAGCCGGGCGCCGCGCCCCCACAGCGACGGTCATGTCCATGACGCCCGGCGGGAAGCGAGCACAGCATGTTCCGTCGGAGGTCGCGTACCCCACAGCCGCAGCGGGCGGTCGTGGAGCGCGCAACGCAGCTGCCCAGGACCAGCGGCGCCCAGCCCGGATCGACCGTCCTGATGCGCTCCCTCGCGGTGGTGAGCGCCGCCGCCGTGATCGGTGCGGGCCTCGCCGTGGCCGGCACGGTCAACGCCGGTGCCGCCACCCCCAACCTGGTGGCCAACCCCGGTTTCGAGAACGGACTCTCCGACTGGAACTGCTCCGGCGGCTCCGGCGTGACCGTCGGCAGCCCGGTGCACAGCGGCACCTCGGCGCTCCAGGCCACGCCGACCGGCCAGGACACCGCCCAGTGCACCCAGACCATCAGCGTGCAGCCCAACTCGCAGTACACGCTGAGCGCGTTCGTCCAGGGCAGCTACGTCTACCTGGGCGCCACCGGCACCGGCCTCGGCGGCACGACGTCCACCTGGACGGGCAACAGCGCGTCGTACAGCCAGCTCAGCGTCAACTTCTCCACCGGGGCGACCACCACCTCGGTGACCGTCTTCCTGCACGGCTGGTACGGCCAGCCCGCGTTCTACGCAGACGACGTGGTGCTCTCCGGCCCCGGCGGCACCACCACGCCGCCGACCACGCCGCCGACGACGCCTCCCACGACGCCGCCGACCACCCCGCCCACCACCCCGCCGACGACGCCTCCCACCACCCCGCCGACCACCCCGCCGGGCTCCACCTGCCCGACCAAGCCCAAGCCCTCGGGCAAGGTGCTGCAGGGCTACTGGGAGAACTGGGACGGCGCCTCCAACGGCGTCCACCCGGGCATGGGCTGGACCCCCATCACCGACAGCCGGATGGCCGCGCACGGCTACAACGTCATCAACGCCGCCTTCCCGGTGATCCGCTCCGACGGCACCGTCCTCTGGGAGGACGGCATGGACGCCAACGTGAAGGTCTCCACCCCCGCCGAGATGTGCCAGGCCAAGGCCGCCGGCGCGACGATCCTGATGTCGATCGGCGGCGCCGCCGCGGGCATCGACCTGAGCTCCAGCTCCGTCGCCGACAAGTTCGTGGCGACCATCGTCCCGATCCTGAAGAAGTACAACTTCGACGGCATCGACATCGACATCGAGACCGGCCTCTCCAGCAGCGGCAGCATCAACACGCTGTCCGCCTCGCAGTCCAACCTGATCCGCATCATCGACGGCGTGCTCGCCCAGATGCCGGCCGGCTTCGGCCTGACCATGGCGCCCGAGACCGCGTACGTCACCGGCGGCAGCGTCACCTACGGCTCGATCTGGGGCTCCTACCTGCCGATCATCAAGAAGTACGTCGACAACGGCCAGCTGTGGTGGCTGAACATGCAGTACTACAACGGCAGCATGTACGGCTGCTCCGGTGACTCCTACCAGGCCGGCACCGTGCAGGGCTTCACCGCGCAGACCACCTGCCTGAACAACGGCCTGACCATCCAGGGCACCACCATCAAGGTGCCCTACGACAAGCAGGTGCCCGGCCTGCCGGCCCAGCCCGGCGCCGGCGGCGGCTACATGGCGCCGAGCCTGGTCAGCCAGTCGTGGAGCTCCTTCAGCGGCCAGCTGAAGGGCCTGATGACCTGGTCGATCAACTGGGACGGCTCGAAGGGCTGGTCCTTCGGCGACAACGTCAAGTCCCTCCAGGGCCGTTGATGACCCGCTGAGCCGACGACGCGGGGCCCCGGGAGCGTTCACCGCTCCCGGGGCCCCGCCGTTCGCCCGGCCGACCGCGTTGAGACGCTCCGCCCGAGAGGGTTCGGACCGCGGCCGTCCACGCCGATTGACGCCGTGTCGACCGGCTGTGTACCGGCTTCGCCGACGATCCGTTCCTGAGCGGTCCCATCGAGGAACGGAGTACATGACCATGCAAGGGCTGAGCCGGCGGACCCACCGCCCGGGCCGACGCCGGATGTGGGGCCAGTTACTGGGGCTGGCCCTGATCGCGGGTCTGTTGCAGGCGCTGCTGCTGCCACCCGGGCCGGCTGCGGCGATCGTCGCCGAGACGGCGATGCAGCAGCGGGCGGTGAGCTTCAACTCCCAAGGCGGAAACAAGTGGGAGTTCGTCCGAGCGGCGCTCCTGAAGGACGCCGATGTGGTGGCACTCCAGGAGGTCAGCACCCCTCCGTTCGAGCTGAGGAACCTGCCGGGCCGTCAGTCCATCAGGGACAACCTGGCGGATCAGCAGTGGAACGGACACGGTGAGCCGAACCTGAAGTACCGCCTCTACACCACCCGGTGGGGCGGGACCGCGCGGCAGGGGACGAGCGGACAGCTCTACTACCTGAAGATCCTTCCCAAGAACCAGTGGGGTCCCGCCGTGAACCCGCCCGTGGGCGGGGACCCCGACGACGAGGAGGACCCCGACAACCGGCCCGCCCCGGACTACAACACCACGAAGTCGATGGCGATCTGGGTGCGGGGCGAGGCCGTCGATGCGATCCAGGACATCAGGATCGTCACCCCGCAGCTGCAGCGGCGGCCCACGAGGTGGATCAGGTCCCGCCCGGCCCTCGGCATCAAGGTGAACGGCGTCTGGTACTTCGACATCCATGCGGCCTCGATCCGGACGAACACCACCCCCAATCCGCACTCCGTGGACCTGATGGAGGCCATCGAGGCCGCGGTCGGCCACGAGCCGTGGCGCGCGCTCGGCGACTTCAACAGCACGGCGGAGAACTTCGGGTGGGGCAATACGCGCACGTACTTCGCGAGGGAGGGCGGCAACGCCGACGGTCCCGCCGTGCCCACCCACTACACGGCCGGCGCGGCGCTGGACTACATGGTGGCCAACCACCCGATCACCCGGCTCACCGTCGCCACCACCCGTTACAACAGCGGCTCCGACCACTTCCCGGTGCGCTTCTCCGCGGACCGAGCGAACCCGGAGTGCGTGCCCCCGTGGGACAACCAGACGGTGTACACGGCTCCCGGCCCGGTGGCCCGCGTCGCCACCGCCCTCGCCGGCGACTCCTGCGCTCCGAGACCCTCGGCGATCGTCTCCATGGGCGACAGCTACATCTCCGGCGAAGGCGGCCGCTGGGCGGGCAACGCCCTCACGAAGCCGGAGGGGGACGTCTGGGGGACCGACCGGCGGTCACGCTGCCGGCCGGAGCAGGACTGCGTGTACGACGCGACGTCCTACGACTTCAAGGGCAACACGTGCGACCGCTCCGACGTGGCCCCGATCAAGGGAACGGAGTTCGAGGACATCCCACCCGAGCAGCGGTTCAACATCGCCTGCTCGGGGGCCACCACCAAGAACATCCTCTCGGACGGATTCAAGGGCGAGAAGCCGCAGATCCAGCAACTGGCCGACCTCGCGGCCGGCCACGACATCCGGATGGTCGTCGTCTCCATCGGGGGCAACGACCTGAGGTTCTCCGACATCATGTCGACGTGCGCACGCGCCTTCTTCGGACTGGACGCCTCCTGCAAGCATCTGGAGGAGGAGCGGTTCGGCAGGGAGCTGAACGGCGTGCGGGCCGAGGTCACCAAGACGCTGAACGCGATCCGCAGCACCATGTCGGCCGCCGGCCAGTCGGACTACAAGATCGTGCTCCAGTCGTACCCCAGCCCCCTCCCCGCCAAGGACGACTTCCGCTACCCGCAGGGCGTGCTCTTCAGCGACCGGTACAAGAAGGGCGGCTGTCCCTTCCTCGACGTGGACGCGGAGTGGGCCCGCAACTCGGTGGTGCCCCGCATCACCGACATGCTGCGGCAGGCGGCGGGGTCGGTCGGGGCGAAGTTCCTGAACGTGCAGGACGCCTTCGCCGGGCACGAGTTGTGCGCGAAGACCGCGGACCAGGCGACGGACGCGAACAACAACGGCGCGCCGCTGCCGATGGCGAAGGCCGAGTGGGTCCGGTGGGTGCCCTACGTTCCCGGGGTGGGCTGGCTCAGCGACACCGCCCAGGGCGACGTCCAGGAGGCCGTTCACCCGAACGCGTTCGGTCAGCAGGCGTTGTCGCGGTGCCTGACCGAGTTCGGGAGCGTGGCGTCCGACCCCAAGCAGTACATCTTCAACTGCGCCGGTTCGGGCGACGGCATGAGCGTCACTCCCGACGCGTCCGCCCGGCGCGAGGGTGTCGTCCGACTGGTCAACACCGCGACGGGGGAGGTGCTGGACGACGAAGGGACGAAGCCGAACAGCTACCTCCTGACCCGCCGCGACGAAGCCGGTCCGGGCCAGCGGTGGCTGCTCCACAACGTGGGCTCGAAGATCTCCCTGCAGTCCCAGCGCAACGGCGGGTTCCTGGACCGGAGCTCCGTCACCAAGTGGACGTACCTGGCGGGCGCCGAAGCCGGCTGGACCGTCGTTCCGACGGAGGAGGACGCCAAGAAGGTCAGACTGACCATCGGCGACTCGCCCAAGTGCCTCACGCAGGACCCGGGGACGGACACAGCGGACGGGAAGTGGGTCAGCGTCTTCGGCTGCTCCGAGGACCGCATGAAGGACATGCAGACCTGGTACATCGAGTACCCCGACGAGATCGTCATCACCCCGCGCGAGCCGGACGGCAGCACCAACCCGCGCGAGGGCCAGCAGATGGAGCTGCGCTCGGCCACCGGCGTGGCCATGGCCCTCAGCGGCGGCGACACCACCGCGGGAACCGGCGTCCAGGCGCAGGACCCCGACGGCTCGCCCGCACAGCGCTGGGTGACGCGCTCGCTGGGCGGCGGCAACTGGCGGCTCGCGGCCGCGGCGGCGCCGGACATGGTCGTCGACCACAACCCGGGCCCGCACACCACCCACCTGGTCCGGGCGGCGGAGGGCAACACCAACCAGGTGTGGCAGATCAAGGGCGCCGGCACCGGCTGGTACACACTGGTCAGCGGTACCGACGGCGGCTGTCTGACCGCCCGCGGCAAGGGCGAGGCACTCGCGGTGACGCCCTGCGGCGTCGACGACCCGGCCCAGCGCTGGAAGTTCCGGGCGAACGGGACCGGCACCGAGACCGGCACCATCCGCGGCCTGGGCGACAAGTGCGTCGAGCCGCGCGGCGGCAGCCGCGACGACCGGACCCCGGTCCGGCTGGCGGACTGCGCCGGCTCCGACGGCCAGGCCTGGACGGTGGGAACCGACGGCACGCTGCAGTCGCTCGCCAAGTGCCTGGACGTCGACGGCGGGAGGAGCGCCAACGGCACGCCCGTCCAGCTGTACACGTGCACCGGGAGCTCCGCCCAGCAGTGGATCCACACGGCGCGCCAGGAGCTGAAGAACCCGGCCACGGGCAAGTGCCTGGACGTCCCGGGCGCCGACACCACCCGGCCCCTGCAGATCTCGGACTGCACCGGGAGCCCCGCGCAGAAGTGGCGGCTGTCCGCCCGCCCGGTGGGCCAGCCCGAGGGCGGCGACGCGGGTGACCCGTTCGACGCCTCCCCGGACGACCGCGGCACCAAGCCGGCCTCGGCGGGGGACTGCCGCCCCGAGGGCATGACCCCGACCCCGGGCGTGTCGGCGCGGTACTGCGACGTGTACGACGGCGCCGGCCGCGAGTGGGTCGGCAACAACCGCACCCGGCGCGTGGTGGGCTACTTCAACGGCCGGCGCACCGGCGCGGGCGGCGACCCCAAGTACCTGGCGTCCAACATCCCCTGGTCGAAGGTCTCGCACATCAACTACGCCTTCGCCGGCGTGCAGGACAACCGGATCAGCATCGGCGACCCGAACGACCCGGCCAACCCGGCGACCGGCCTGACCTGGCCGGGGGCGAAGAACGCCATGGACGGCGCGCTGCCGTACAAGGGGAACTTCAACCTGCTGAACACCTACAAGAAGCAGCACCCGGCGGTGAAGACGCTGATCTCGGTCGGCGGCTGGGAGGGCACCCGGAACTTCTACGCGATGGCCACCAACGCCGACGGTTCGGTGAACCAGGCGGGCATCGACACCTTCGCGGACTCCGTCACCGCGTTCCTGGACCGGTACGGGTTCAACGGCGTCGACATCGACTACGAGTACCCGACCGCGCTGCCCAACACCGGCAGCCCGCTGGACTGGGACGTCTCCAACCCGCGCCGCAAGGGCCTCCAGCAGGGCTACAACGCGCTGATGAAGACGCTGCGCGAGCGGCTGGACCGGGCCGGCGCCGCGTCGGGCCGCTACTACCTGCTGACCTCGGCGGGCTCCTCCTCCGGCTACCTGGTGCGCGGGCTGGACGCCGGGCAGGCGCTGCAGTACCAGGACTACGTCAACGTCATGACCTACGACCTGCACGGCTCGTGGAACAAGTTCGTCGGCCCGCAGGCCCCGCTGTACGACGACGGGCGGGACAACGAGCTGGCGGCCGCCGGGATCTACAACGACACGGCGCCCGACACCAAGGACTACCAGAAGGAGGGTTACTTCAACGTCGACTGGGCCTACCACTACTACCGCGGCGCCCTGCCGGCCGGCCGGATCAACCTCGGCATCCCGTACTACTCCCGCGGCTGGCGCGGCGTCCAGGGCGGCACGGACGGACTGTGGGGCACGGCCGCGATGCCGGACCAGGCGCAGTGCCCGCTGGGCACCGGCGGCCGCGGCCCCGCCAACGCGCAGTCCTGCGGGCTGGGCGCGGTCGGGATCGACAACCTCTGGCACGACCTGGAGAACGAGCGCGAGGTCGGCGCGGGCTCCAACCCGCTGTGGCACACCAAGAACCTCCAGGACGGACGCACGCCCGGCTACCTGCGCTCGTACGGGGTGGACACCAACCTGCCGAGCGGGGTGCTGACGGGGACGTACACGCCGAAGTACTCGGACGCGCTGCGGGCGTCCTGGCTGTGGAACGACACCAAGAAGGTGTTCCTGTCCACCGAGAACGAGCAGTCGCTGGACGCCAAGGCCCGGTACATCGTCGACAAGGGCATCGGCGGCGCGATGATCTGGGAGCTGTCCGGCGACTACGCCCAACGCCCGGGCGGGGAGTGGGGGATGGGCTACGACCTGACCACCCGGCTGGACAACGCCTTCCGGGGCGCCGGCGCCACCGGCAACACCAAGGCGGGCGGGCGGCCGCAGCCGGCCGAGGTGATCGACGTCAAGGCCGAACTGGTGGAGTTCCCCAGCGGGGAGAACGACTTCTACCCCGTCCAGCCGAAGCTGCGCATCACCAACAACAGCGGGGTCACCCTCGCCCAGGGCACCGAGATCTCCCTCGACCTGCCCACCTCGACGCCGCCCGTCGTCAAGGACAACGACTACAAGCCGATGAAGGGACTCGTCCCCGGCCACACCGGCCCCAACACGGGCGGACTCCAGGGGGACTTCCACCGGCTGACCGTCACCCTCGGCTACTGCGAGGACCTGGCGCCGGGCAAGTCCCGGGACATCGAGCTGAAGTACTACCTGCCGGTCACCGGACCCGCCAACGTCACCTTCCGGATCGGCGGACGCGAGTTCGGCTCGACCGGGGACCAGCGCCGCGAGGTGCGGACCGTCACCCCGCCCACCCCCGCGGCCGGCAGCTCCTGCCAGGCGCCGGACTGGCAGTCGGGCCAGGTCTACCGGCCCGACGGCGGACGGCTGTGGCGGCTGTACGACAAGGGCGCCCAGGGCTGGATGGCCGAGTACGGCGACAGCCCGGCCGGAAAGCCGATGATGATCGACAACTACCCCGACCAGTCCCGGGCCCACCTCGTGGAGCTGATGGACCAGAACCCCAACCAGTACTGGAAGTTCCAGGACGCGGGCGGCGGCCTCTACACCGTCGGCGGCGGCGGCAGGTGCCTGACCGCCACCGCCGTCCGGCAGGACGTCGCCTCCCTCCCGTGCGACGGGCGCGGCGAGCAGAAGTGGCGGCTCGTGCCCATCGCCGACAACGGCAGCGAGGGCGCCCCCGGCGCACCGAGGCACAACGGCCTGTTCAAGATCCGGTCCGCCGGCGGCAACGACATCGAGGCCTCCGGCGGAGCCACCGCCCGGGGAACCCGTCTGCTCACCGGCGATCCGGCCGCCTCGACGGCCGCGTTCGTGAAGTACCAGGGCTCCTACTGGTACGCCCAGTGGTACACCACCGCCACCCCCGGCACCGCCGAAGCCAACGGCGGCCGGCCCTGGAAGCGGCTCGGCCCGGTCCCGTAACCCGGGGAACGGGAGAACCGGCCGACCGGGCACCGCACGCCACGTGCGGTGCCCGGCCGGCCGCTCCGGCTCTGCGGCGGGTGGGGCGCCCGTTGCCCTTGTGGGGCCCGGGGTCCTCTGTCATGATCATTGCCCGTGATGAACCGTCGCTCGCTGATCGCCGCGCTCGCCACCGCTCCGGCCCTCGTGGCCCTGGACGCCGCCCTGCGTAGCTCCCCGGCCCGGGCCGCCGACCTCTACGCGTCCAACACGGCGCTCTACTCCGACCCGTCCCTGGTCGAAGGGGTGGACTACGGGCGCCGCTCCCGTCGGCACCTGGTCGACGACCAGGACCCGGCCGCCCGCGCGGGGCTGGTCCGAACCACCGTCATCGCGCCGCACGGCGGCGGGATCGAGGGCGGAACCTCCGAGTTGTGCCTGGCCGTCGCCGGCTACCACCCGGCCGACCTCGGCCGCGTCCCGGCCGGCGGGCCGGTGCACGACTTCTGGATGTTCGAGGGCCTGCGCTCCTCCAACAACAGCGCCCTGCACGTCACTTCGACGCACAACGACGACACCGTCGCCCGCGCGATGTGCGCCGGAAGCCTCAACGTGCTGTCGCTGCACGGCTGCACCGCCGCTCAGGCCGGCCTGGAGGCCGGTGCCCGCGCGGTGCTGGTCGGCGGGCTCAACGCCACCTTCCGCCAGTACCTGACGGAGGAGCTCACGGCGGCCGGCATCCGCGCCGTGACGGCCTCCGGCGAGGAGGAGATCGCCGGGATCTCGCCGGACAACATCTGCAACCGCAGCCTGCTCGGCAAGGGCGCCCAGCTGGAGATGACCACCGAGCTGCGCGCCGCGATGTTCGCCGACGGCAAGAACACCCGCGCCGAGCGGGCCAGCAACACCCTTCCGCTCTTCTGGAGCTTCGTGACGGCCGCCCGCACCGCGATCCAGCGGCTGGAGGCGACGCAGCCGGTGCTCTGACGCCGTTCGCCCACGACGGGCGCGACGGGGGACAGGTGTTTGACGGGACGACACACTCAGGCCGACGTGCGTTTACACACTCTCCGTACCGTCACAGCCGCCCGGCTACTCCCCGGGCGCGTGCGCGGCTCGATCGCCGGGCGCGCTGAGGCATCGAGGAGACATCCCTATGCAGCGCAAGGCCTTCAAGGCCGCGGTGGTGGTCGCCATGGCGTCCACCCTGGTGGGCGGCTCGTCCGTCGCAGCCTGGTCCGAGCCCTCGCACCAGAACCAGAACGAGCAGGGCGGGCGCGACGGCGAGATCCGCAACGTCATCTACCTGCTCGGCGACGGCATGGGCCGCACCCACGTCACGGCCGGCCGCGAGCGCTTCTACGGCGCCTCCGGCCGCCTGAACATGGAGCGCATGCCGTTCGTCGGCCAGGTCGCCACCTACGCGGTGGAGAAGGGCAGCAACAAGCCCGCCCTCGTCACCGACTCGGCCAGCGCCGCGACCGCCTGGTCCTCGGGCGTGAAGACGTACAACGCGGCGCTCGGCGTCGACTCGTACGAGAAGAAGGTCGCCACCCTGATGGAGCAGGCCAAGGCGGCCGGCTTCGCCACGGGCAACGTCTCCACCGCCGAGATCACCGACGCCACCCCGGCCGGCCAGTTCAGCCACGTGCTGCTGCGCGGCTGCCAGGGCCCGACGTACTCGGACGCGGCCTGCCTGCCGAAGAACGCCGACGGCACCTACGAGGCGAAGCCGGCCGACACCACCCTGATCACCCCGGTGGCCGAGCAGATCGCCCGCAACGGCACGGCCGACGTCGTGCTCGGCGGCGGCCTGGCCCGCTTCGAGCCGGACGACCAGAAGGCGCTGGAGGCCCAGGGCTACCAGGTGCTCGGCAGCTTCGGCGACCCGGCGCTGCCGGCCCAGACCGCCGCCAGCCAGAAGGTCGCCACCAAGGCCGACCTGGACGCGGCCAAGGGCAAGAAGGTCGTCGGCCTGTTCAACCGCGGCAACCTGACCGTGGAGGCGGCCAAGGCCGCGCTGCCGGCCGGTGCCGCCGAGAAGGCCGAGCCGACCCTGTCGGACATGACCACCAAGGCGCTCGACCTGCTGTCGGCGAAGAAGGGCAAGAACAAGGGCTTCTTCCTCCAGATCGAGGGCGCCCAGATCGACAAGCGCTCGCACGCCAACGACGCCAACCAGACCCTGGGCGAGATCAAGGCCTTCGACGACGCGGTCGCCAAGGCGGTCGACTTCGCCAAGAAGGACGGCCACACCCTGGTGATCGTCACGGCCGACCACGAGTGCGCCGGCTTCAACATCATCGAGAAGGGCACCTTCACCAACGCCGAGGCGGCTGCCCCGCCGGCCAACAACGACGCGGGCAACCCGGCGAACAACAGCTCGCCGGCCCGTACGTCCGGCGGCAACACCAAGGACGCCACCCGCTCCGGCGGCATCGTCAACGGCGCCGGCTCCAAGGACCCGAAGAACTTCGCCCCGGCGACCTTCCGCACCCCCGACGACGCTCCCGGCGTCGCCGACGGCACCCCCGAGGCCAGCCTCTGGCTGACCTACCTGTCCGGCAACCACACCGGTGCCGACGTGCCGATCTTCGCCTACGGCCCGGGCGGCCAGCGCTTCGCCGCCAGCCAGGACAACACCGACCTGTACGGCAAGATGTACCGCGCGCTCTTCAACCGGTCGCCGCAGCGCTGACGTCCGGATCCCACCCCGGGGCCGGGAGCACTCCTCCCGGCCCCGGCCCGCACCCCCAGGAAGAGTCCGCATGAAGCACCGCGCCCGCACCGCCGCCGTCCTGGCCGCCCTCGCCCTCGGCCTGCTCACCGGCTGCTCCGGCGGCGGCGGGGGAGCCGACGCCTCCCCGGCCTCCCCGGCCGCACCGAGCACCCTGGCACTGCCCGCGCCCAAGCAGGCGGCGGCGCCGGCCGCCGTGCTGGCCACCCCGGCCGCGTCGGGCGAGGTCCAGGTCCAGGAGGGCCCGTTCACCGACCGGGTGAAGCTCACCGGGCTGACCCTCTCCAAGGGCTCCACCGTCGGCGGCCACCTGACCGTCACCTCCGACATCAGCGACGTGCTGGTGCTGGAGATCGGCGCCGCGTTCTACGACGACGGTGGACGGCTGGTCGGCACCGGGGCCTTCCACTACCAGGAGGAGGAGCCCGCCACCGGCGGGCACGACGGCCCGCGCGCGGCCGGCGAGGGCATCGACTTCACCGCGGTGGCCGAGAAGCTCACCGGCACCCCCGTGAGCGCCGTGCTGTCGATCCCGGTGCTGGTCAACGAGTAGCCACCTCCGGTGAACCCGCCCTCGCCTTCGGCGTCCTCCTGCCCTCGGGTGGGCTCAACCACTTCACCCACATCGGGCTGATCGTCAACACCATGTGATCCGCTCCGCCCGGAGCCCCGGACTTCTGACGCGGGGACAGCTCCCGGGCCGCGTACGGCGGGTCGTGCGGTGGGGCGACTCCGGGCGCCGGTTCCCTCAATCTCTACAGTCCTGTAGATTTCGGCTGGTGGCGGAGGATGGTGCGGGCCCGACCGAGCCGCCCCTGGGGTGCTCGGTCGACGGTCGTGCCGTCCATGGATCCGGTGGCCCGGATCCGGCCGCCGGCCGTACACCGACAGAGACAACAGGAGTAGCAGTGAGCTCGCGTGTGATCGCGAAGGTTGCCCCCGCCCTCGTACTGGTCGGGCTGGTGCTGGGTGCGCCCGGCGTCGCCCAGGCCGTGCCCGCTGCCACCCGGGCCGCCGTGGCCGTCGAGGCGGCGGTCCCGAACGCCCCGGCCACTCCGGCCGCGGGGTCGGCGGAGGCCGTGCGGCCCGCCGACGACCGTGCCGCCCGCACCGGTTCGCTCGCGGGCTCGCTCGCGTCCGGTGACAAGAAGGAGAAGAAGGGCGGCTTCTTCAAGAAGCTCGGCATCGCCGCCCTGGTCATCGTGCTGCTGATCGTGCTGTTCTTCATCGGGCTCGTGGTGGCGATCGTGTTCGCCGTCCGCCGGATATTCCGCCGCCGCCGCGAGGCGTGACCCGGATCCCGGGCGGGCGGGCCCCGGCCCCGCCCCGCCCGGCCGGTGTCCGCTCCGCGCTCAGGCGTCCTCGATGTCCGGGACGGGCCGCCGGAACCCGGCGGGCGGACCGGGTGATCCGGCACCGAACGCCACGGCGGACCGGTCCGCACGGCGCACCCGAGACGTATTCTGCGGCCGGTTTCCCCCCGGACGGTTGACCGTCGGCCGCGTCCGGCGCTTGGCTCTCCCCGGGCCCGCCGACACGGGGAGCAGGGGCGGGCCGGACCGACGACCCGGGGAGGACCCATCACCATGCGCGCGACGCGAGAGACACCGGCGACGAACCGAACGGCCCGCACCCGCGGATGGGCCCGCGCCGCCTGCGTGCTGGCGGTGGCCGCGGCCGTCGCCGCCACCGCCGCACCGGCCCAGGCCGCAGCTCCGACCTGGGGCCCCACCGCCCAGGTCGACCTCGGCACCGACGGTGTCCGGGCGGACAGCCAGTCGATGACCCTGGGCATCAGCGCCAACGGCCGGTACGCGCTGTTCGGCTCCTCCGCGACCAACCTGCTGGCGGGCGCCGCGGCCCCCGCCTACGGCCTGTACGTGCGTGACCTGCGCACCGGCCGGACCGAGCTGGTCAGCCGCGCCGAGGACGGCACCCCGGTGCCCAACGCCTCCGAGCAGGCGGGGATCAGCGGCGACGGCCGCTACATCGCGTTCTCCGGCGAGGCGAACGGGGTGTTCAACGTCTACGTGCGCGACCGGCTCAAGGGCCGCACCCAGATCCTCACCGACGGCACCGCGTCCGGCACCGGCGACCACGGCTCCTACCAGCCGGTCATCAGCGCCGACGGCCGGCACGTCGCCTTCATGTCGGCCCGCGACGACGCGGTGGCCGGTGCCGCCGTCACCTCGGAGACCCGCAACGTCTACGTCGCGGACCGGGTCACCGGCGCCACCCGGCTGGTCAGCGTCGGGGCGGACGGGCAGCCCGCCAACGGCCCGTCGGAGAACCCGACGATCAGCGCGGACGGCCGGACGGTCGGCTACAGCTCCAAGGCGACGAACCTCCTGCCGGCCGCGCCCGGGGGCGACGCCGGCGTGCTCCGGCAGCGCTACACCACCCTGTACGCCACCGACCTGCACCGCGGCACCACCGTCGTGGCCGGTCTCGACCCCGACGGAACGCCGGGCTCGGCGGACAAGGTGCTCCGGCTCAGCCCCGACGGCCGCTACGCCGCCTACGCGCTCGCCGCGGCCCCGCTGCCGGGTGGCAAGTCCCGTACCGAGCTGTTCGTCAGCGACCTGCGCACGGGGCGGGTGAAGAGCATCCGGACCTCCGCCAACCCGGACGCGATCTGCTGGGGGAGCTCCGGGGCGGCCATCACCGCCGACGACCGCTGGATCTACTTCTCCGGCGGCTGCTCCGACACGATCATCCGGGCCGGTCAGGCGCGGTTCAACCTCTACCGCCAGGACCTCGGGAGCGGCCGCACCGAACTCGTCAGCACGGCCGTCGACGGGACCCAGGAGGACGGCGCCTCGCTCGACCCGTTCGTCCCCGAGAACGGCCGGACGGTGCTGTTCGCCAGCACCAGCGGCAACCTCGTCCCCGGCGGCCCCGGCAGCTACGACTGGCACGTCTACACCCGTTCGCTGACCCACGGGTAGCGCACGGAACACCGGTGGGCCCGACACGGTTCGGGCCCACCGGTGCGGCCGGGAACGGCGGCCCGGCGCCTCAGACCGCGTACAGGCCGTGCGCGGTGAACACCGCGCGGGCCGCGGCGGTCCGGTCGGCGGTCGGGACCGGGGTGTCGGCGAGCGGGAAGTCGAGGCCGAGAGCCTTCCACTTGGCCGCGCCGAGCTTGTGGAAGGGCAGGACGTCGACGCGGGTGACATTGCCGAGCGAGGCGGCGAAGGCGGCGACGCCCTCGACGTTCTCGGTGGGGTCGGTGAGACCGGGGACGAGCACGAAGCGCACCCAGACCTCGGTGCCCAGACCGGCCAGGCGGCGGGCGAAGTCCAGGGTCGGGGAGAGCCCGCGGCCGGTCACCCGGCGGTACAGGGCGCGGTCCCAGGACTTGATGTCGAGCAGCACCAGGTCGGTGTCGGCCAGCAGCGCGTCGTCGGCGCGGGCGCCCAGGTAGCCGGAGGTGTCCAGGGCGGTGTGCAGCCCGAGCTCGTGCTTGAACCGGTGCAGCAGTTCGCCGGTGAGCGCGGGCTGCAGCAGCGGCTCGCCGCCGCTGACGGTCGCGCCCCCGCCGGCGGCCCCGATGAAGGTGGTGTACTTGGCGGCCTCCCGGACGATCTCGTCGGCGGTGACCGGACGGCCGTCGGCCAGGTAGCGGGTGTCGGGGTTGTGGCAGTACTGGCAGCGCAGCGGGCAGCCGGCCAGGAAGGCGACGAAGCGCGTGCCCGGGCCGTCGACGCCGGTGGACAGGTCCCAGGAGTGCAGCCTGCCGGTCACCGGCGCGGTGGGGGCCTCGTCGGCCATGGGGGTCTCCTTCTCCGGTGGTGCGCCGTTTCTCCGGTGGTGCGCCGTCGGCACCCCGGCCGGGCGGGGGGGGAAGGCCGCGCGGCGCACGCCCATGCCCGGCGCGGAGCGGGCGTCCGGCGGGGGGAGC